>JABMPH010000344.1 GCA_013203805.1 Bacteroidota bacterium
AAGATTAGTGTCTCGCATAAGAAAAAATATCGCTAAATTTGACATTAAACCACAAGATGTTGGATTTGATAAATTACTGAATACCAGTACTTAAATTTGACGTTAGTTGGAATAAAAAAAATGACGAACGAGTATATAAATTGAGAGAATATGAAAGCCGACACACAAACAAAAGAGTTGCAAATTGCCATCACACATGCTGACCCAAAAAATTTGCAACACATTTGTTTTTTGGCTGACACTAAAAATATTGACAATAACAAAATGATTAGTAAATTTGCGTATAATAAAAAATGAATATGACATAAAGAATTGAAAATATAAAAAGATGAAGCGTTAACTTTTTTTCTGGTTCACAAAAATCGCTAAATTTTATTCGACCACAAGAAAATAAGAAAAACGCTCACGCTATTGCGTGGGCTGTTCTTATTTGTGGTCGTAGGTGTTTAGCGATACCGTGTGAACCGAATAGGTTACAGTTCCACGCTTTTTAAATTTAATCCATCTAACTGCTTTTGGAATTGGAGCGGCAAACTAAATTTATTTATCATGAAAAGATTAATTTTTACAATTCTCGGAGTATTGATTTATTGTGGATTATCTGCACAAGAAATACCACAAAAAATTTCGTATCAGGGCAAACTGTTAGAAAATGGAATCCCTGTAACCGGACCGAAAAACATCACGTTTACTATTGATTCATGGAGCGAAACAAAAACCGTTTCCGTGAATGACGGACTGTATTCTGTAACACTTGGTGAAACAACGCCGATACCAATAAGTATTTTTAATAACAGCACCAGTGTTAGTTTGCAAATTACTGTTGCAGGCACAACATTATCTCCTCAAACAGATATTCTTGCTGTTGCTTATGCTTATAAAGCAGAAAAGGCCGTTGATACTAAGGAAATAGATGGTAATCCAGTATCTGGAAATCCATCTATTGATGATGTATTAAAGTGGAGTGGGTCACAATGGACGCCTCAACCTGACGACACATCCCCCACGGGTTCTGCAAGTGGAGATTTATCTGACAATTACCCAAATCCTACTGTCGATAAGATTCAAAATAATCCTGTCTCCAGTAATACACCAACTGATGAACAAATTTTAAAGTGGGATGGAACTGAATGGCTGCCTGATAATGATGGTCTTACTTTACCTTATGCTGGTTTATATTCTGGTAGTGCAACCACATTTCAAATTGAGAATGGTACGAGTGCAACTTCCAATAATGTACTTTATGTAAATAATATGAGTACCACAGGAAGAGTCGCATATTTTCAAATTGCTTCAAATAATAGTTCTGATGTTTTGCAAATTGAGAACCAAGGTACTGGAAGGGGTTGCTTCATAGATAATGATGCCTCATTAAGTAGTTATGGTCTTGAAATTAATTCATGGTCAAACACAAATGAAGGATTACATATTGATATGGATGGTAGTGCTGGTGCTGCTGAATTCTTATCAGATAATTCCACTTATACTTTATATTCTTATAACGGTGGGTCGGGAGTTGCTGCTGAATTTGATGGTGATATAGAAGTAACTGGAACCATCAATAAAGGTGCAGTTGGTTTTAAGATTGACCACCCAATAAACCCTGAAAATAAATTCTTGCATCATTCATGTATTGAATCGCCTGATATGATGAATGTTTACAATGGGAACATTGTATTGGATAATAATGGTGAAGCAATAGTTAAATTACCTGAGTGGTTTAGTGTATTGAACAAGGATTATCGTTACCAACTTACTTGTATTGGTGGATTTGCACCTGTTTATATTTCAGAAAAAATGGTTAACAACAAATTCAAAATATCAGGTGGAACATCAGGAATGGAAATTTCTTGGCAAATAACAGGTATTCGTCAAGACCCTTATGCGAATCAAAACAGGATTCAAGTTGAAGTTGAAAAACCAGAAAATGAAAGGGGATACTATTTGCATTACAAAGAATATAACCAGCCTATTGAGAAAAGCATTAGAGCAGTAAAACATCCTGAAGTACTTGAAAAATTAAATAAATAAGGAGGAACTTAAAATGAAACGTCGATCAATTACAGAGAAACCAAAGGAACATAAATGGTTAGGTTGGTTTTTAATTATTCTTATAATCATAGGTTTTATCGTTTCAGTGTATTTATTTGGCATTGGAGGGATTAAAGAAATAATTCACCCATAATAAAAAGGAGGTAATAATGAAATTTATTAAAATAGTCAGTCTTATAACGGTACTGATGTGCATAATTATTAATGTTCAGGCACAAAACTACTTAACTCAATCAGAAGTAATTTCATCTGGTGGCGGAGAATCAACAGGTGCTAATTATTCAAATTTTGGAGTTATTGGAGAAACATTTGTTGATTTTCCCGTAATAGGTGGAGATTATGAAACTTCAATTGGTTTCCTTTATGTTGCATCAGGAATTCCGGTTAACATTTCGGAATTAATTAATGACAATCCCATCAAAATATTTCCTAATCCAACATCAAAAGAACTATTTATTGAAATGCAAAGCAGAAAAGATGTAAATATTATTGTTTTCAATTCTTTCGGTCAAAGTGTTTATACAACAAGAGTTCAATCAGATAATGAAACAATTGACATTTCCAGATTACGGACTGGAATTTATTTTGTTGAAATCAAGGATTTAAAAGGAAATGTGTTATTGTCTGAAAAGATAATTAAGGAATAACCTGAACTTTAAATCAGAGTTTTGCGTCTTTGTTTTATCTTTGTCGGT
>JABMPH010000345.1 GCA_013203805.1 Bacteroidota bacterium
GCCTAATAATCAATAAAAAAGGGCTATTTCAAATTTTATTGAAATAACCCTTTGCACCATTTTCTATAATTCTTAAACTTTCAACCTATCCTTAAAAGGTAAAAAGGTCATAAAATCAGCATGATGAACTATATATGCTTCGGTAGTACGCTTTACCATATTACCTTCACCGGCATGTGTAGCAATAATATGGCATACTTCAGCTGGCACACCAGCTTCCTCGGCTAAACTTACACCGCTAAATGGGTGACGTAGATATTTACCATAGTTTCCCTGAATAGCATTGCCATCCACATCAAGTTCGTATTCAAGTAATTTGCCCACATCAGCAAGAATAGCCCCGGCAATTAGCACATCCATATTAACAGGAAGTTCACCATGATACATTTCATTAATTTTATTTCCGGCATCTCTGGCAATGTGTACAACTGATCGTTTATGATCCATAAATGTAACCTTCAAATCAGGTCCACAAAGTAGTGTGAAAGGAATTCTTCTTAAGTCTTCAGGCTTAAGTACACTTCTTTCCAGAGCAAGCTCCCAAGTAAGAGCTGTTTGATTCTTTAATTCTTCGTCCTGAATCCATTCGATTTCAGGCCATAGCTCTATTAGTTTCTTATTGTTCATAATCTATAATTTAGCAATTACAGCATCAGCCATCTCTTGTGTGGAAGCAGCACCTTTTTCAATAACATCAGCTCTGCCAGTCATCTTCATCATGTCGTAGGTTTTTACTTTACCTTCGATAATAACTTCAGCAACAGCTTTACGAATACGTGCAGCAATATCATTTTCATTGATGAAATCTAACATCATACATGCCGATTCAATCATCGCAATTGGGTTAACAATCGAAACATCGTAATCAGCATATTTAGGAGCTGATCCATGTGTTGGTTCAAAAACACCAATTCCTGTATCAGGATTGAATTGAGCTGAACAAGCAAAACCTAATCCGCCAATTAATCCTGCAAAACCATCACTAACAATATCGCCAAACATATTACCGGCAACAATTACCCCATAATTTTCAGGATTTTTTGTTAACCACATCATTTGAGCATCTATGTTTGTATTCCATAATTCGATTTCAGGGTAATCACTTTTTTGGATTTCCTGAGCCATTTTAAACATCATCCCTGATGTTTCGCGAATTACGTTAGGTTTCTCACAAACTGTTACTGATTTATAACCATATTTTTTTGCATGCTCAAAAGCTGCTCTTAATATTCGTTCAGTAGCTTTTTTTGTAAATATCCTTGTTGATACTGATATCTCTTCCTTAGGTGTATCACCAAAATTCTTTACAAATCTGGGATGTGTCATTAAAGCATCATAAACTTGCGTCGGTGGATTACTCCACTCTACACCACCATAAAGTCCTTCAGTATTTTGTCTGAAAATTACAACATCAACTTCAGGTTCATCAAAGTTATCACCTTGTGCACGACGAATAAAATTTAGTGGGTTACCAACGTAAGTATGACATGGTCGCATACAAATGTCCAATCCAAAATGCTGACGTAATCCAACAATTGGAGATGAATAAATCAATCCTTTTGACTGTAATTCGGGAGATAATTCTGCGAAAGCAGCATCCTTTGGTTTTGATGTAATGGCACCAAATAATCCAACTTTGTGCTTTTTTATTAACTCAATTGTTCTGTCAGGCAACGGGTTTCCTTCTGATTTCCAGAATTCCCAGCCAATATCGCCTTCAACATATTCAGCTTCAAATCCGGCTGCATCAAGTACACGTATTGTTTCATCCAATACTGCTTTTCCTATACCGTCACCCGGTAGGGCAACTATTGTTCTTTTCGACATTTCTTTAAGTTTATTCGGTTAAAAATGAAGCAACAAATATACAAATGCGGGTAATATATCATACAAATTATTTATAATATATAACCACTCTAAATACTGTTTTTAGTATCTTTATCAAGATCTATATAGTAGCTTGTTTATTCACATATTTTGTACTTTTGCAGTATGGTAAACTTTGCGGATAAACTACAAGTCAGTTTTTTCCATACTATTTCAAATGTTTGTTCAAATTCCAATGTTAAAGCATTCGTAATAGGTGGTTATGTTCGTGATTTGATAATAGAGCGACCATCAAAGGATATAGATGTTGTAGTGGTTGGTAGTGGAATTAAAGTTGCAAAAAAGGTTGCTGATGAGATGGGCTGAGGGACTCTTGTAAAATATTTTAAAAATTTCGGAACCGCAATGATTCGCAAAGGCGAATGGATTATTGAATTTGTTGGAGCTCGTAAAGAATCATATCGATCACAATCGAGAAAACCCATTGTTGAAGATGGATCGTTATCTGATGATCAAAATCGTAGAGATTTTACAATAAATGCAATGTCGTTAAGTCTTCAAAAAAATACTTTTGGTGATCTGTTGGATCCATTTAATGGTGTTGAAGATATAAAAAACAAAATCATCCGCACACCTCTCGACCCGGATATTACTTTTTCGGATGACCCGTTGAGGATGATGCGGGCCATAAGATTTGCCACCCAGCTAAATTTTAAAATCGACATTGGTACTTTAGATGCCATAGCAAGAAATAAAAATCGAATCACCATAGTATCACAAGAAAGGATAGTTGATGAATTAAACCTTATTATTATGGCCAACAAACCTTCAATTGGCTTTAAGCTACTTGATGAAACAGGTTTACTTGCAATTATTTTTCCAAAATTTGCAGAACTAAAAGGTGTTGAAGTCATAAATCGACAGGCTCATAAGGATAATTTTTATCATACTTTGCAAGTGCTGGACAACCTTTGTGAAAATTCGAATGATCTTTGGTTAAGATGGAGCGCAGTATTGCATGATATTGCTAAACCTGTTACAAAAAGATACGCTCCTGAAACAGGCTGGACATTTCATGGGCATGAATTTATTGGCTCAAAAATGGTTCCTAGAATTTTTCAAAAACTAAAACTTCCTTTGAATGACAAAATGCGCTATGTGCAAAAGATGGTTCAACTTCATTTGCGTCCCATCGTACTGGCTCAGGAAATTGTAACAGATTCAGCCATTAGGCGACTATTATTTGATGCTGGTGATGACATTGATGATTTGATGATGCTATGCGATGCGGATATCACTTCCAAAAATGAGGAAAAAGTAAAAAAGTATTTAAATAATTTTCAGCTTGTTAGAAGAAAACTCAAGGAAGTTGAGGCTAAGGATAATCTTAGAAATTGGCAACCTCCAATAACAGGTGAAATAATTATGGAGACCTTTGGATTGAGTCCATCAAAAACCGTTGGTGATATTAAAATAGCAATTCGGGAAGCCATACTAGATGGAGAAATAAACAATTCATATAAAGATGCATATGCCTTCATGCTCGATAAGGGCAAGGAAAAAAAACTAAGGGTTGTGAAAATAATTGATGAGCCTATTGATGCAATTTCCACTGAAGATTATTCAGATAAGTAATCCCTACATATTTTTAGTATATGAATACTGATTCCAAGTTTTCAGGCAAGCTAATTGTAATTGTTGGACCTACCGCATCCGGCAAAACCTCAATTTCCATTGAATTGGCTCGTTATTTTGGAACACAGATTATCAGTGCCGATTCACGTCAGTTTTATAAAGAAATCCCAATTGGTACCGCTGCCCCAACTATAATTGAGCAGAAAAAAATTAAACATTACTTCGTTGGGAATCTATCGGTTACTGACAATTACAATGTTTCAAAATTTGAAAATGATGTGCTAGAGCTGCTCGACAACGAACTTATGGGCACTCCAATTGTTATAATGACTGGAGGATCTGGCTTGTATTTAGATGCTGTTTGCAAAGGCATCGATGATTTGCCTGATATTGATGAAACAATTCGGGCTGAAACAAAACAACTTTTCGAAGTTCATGGAATTGAAGCTCTTGAACAGAAGTTGTGGTCGCTCGACCCTGAGTATTATTTACAAGTTGATCATAATAACCCTGTAAGACTAATGCGAGCTATTGAGGTTTGTTTGCAAACCGGCCACAAGTATTCTGAGTTAAGAAAAAATGCACCTCTACACCGAAATTTTGAAATAATAAAAATTGGTATTGACATTCCTCGTGAAACTCTTGTTAGTAGAATAAATGATCGAACTGATGTTATGATTGGCAAGGGTTGGGTTGAAGAAGCAAAATCTGTACACAAGTACAAAAATCATAACTCCTTAAATACTGTTGGGTATAAAGAGCTATTTGCATATTTTAATGGGGAAATGACTTTGGAGCTGGCTGTTGAAAAAATTAAAACTAACACTCGCAGATACGCCAAACGCCAAATGACCTGGTTTAGGAAGGATAAGGAAATCAATTGGTTTGATGGTAATGACCTGCCTGGAATGATACGTTTGATTGAAGGAGATTAACGTCTGAATCGGATTTTTTGAACCATATAAGTCATATTTGGTCATATAAGTATAGAATATAATAACTAGGAATCAATGACAAAAATGACCACTCTTAAGTAGTTGCATGTCTCCCATAATAACTTTTTAACTTATTAGGTTCTTTCTTTGGCATTGGATTTGCTTTTTATTGTAATTTTGATTTTCAGCAAGTAATTTCTATGAAGAAAATTTCTACTACTATTTTTATAATTTTTCTTTATGCTTTTTCTGCTATGGCAACTCACCAAAGGGCCGCTGAAATTACCTATAAACACTTGTATGGATTAACTTACGAGTTTACCATAACCATGTACACAAAAACCTCTAGTCCAGCTGATAACGACAGGTTTTTTATGCCTATATCATGGGGCGATGGTACAGGCGATGAGATTGAAAGGATTTATTTCGACGAAATCCCAAATGTATTAGATATCTCCCTCAATATTTATCGTGGAAATCACACTTATCCCGGCCCTTCAACCTATACTGTTTCTGTTGAGGATCCAAACCGAAATTTTGGCGTGATTAATATTCCAAATTCAGTTAACGTACCTATGTTTGTTCAAACTGAATTACTTATAAATCCATTTCTGGGATATAATACATCCGTGGTATTGTTAAATCCTCCAATTGATCAGGGTTGCGTTGGCAAAACTTTCATACATAATGCCGGCGCTTATGATCCTGATGGCGATAGCCTTTCATACAAATTGGTTGTGTGTAAAGGCGCAGGTGGATGGGATATACCGGGCTATGCCTATCCAACAGCTTCTGAATATTTCAAGATTGACTCGATAACAGGTGATTTGATTTGGGAAACGCCGGTTCTACAAGCCGAATATAATGTTGCTTTCGATATTGAAGAATGGCGTTATGGAATTAAAATATCAACAGTAAGGCGCGATATGCAAATCAATATTGTGGCTTGTGATCATGATCCACCAGAAATATACTCAATTGATGATACATGTGTACTTGCTGGCGACTTTCTTCAATTTGAAGTCACGGCAATAGATCCTGATCAAACAAATATAGAGCTTATGGCCTTTGGCGGACCTTTTGAACAAAGTCAAAATCCGGCATATATTGAACCTGATCCCGCTTCAGGAAGTGATACAGTAACAACTACTTTTAATTGGCCAACACTATGTAGCCATGTTCGACTGGAGCCATACACAACTATTTTTAAAGCCAGAGATAATGGTTTTCCTGTTAACCTGGTTAATTTTAAAACAGTTTTTATTAAGGTAATTGCACCTGCTCCTGAAAATCTAATTGCCGAACCATTGGGGTCTGGTATAAACCTAGGTTGGGAAAAAAGCACCTGTAACAATGCAATTGGTTATCATATTTATCGACGAAGTGGGCCTTCGGGATGGGAGCCTGACTATTGCGAAACTGGTGTTCCATCTTATACTGGCTTCAAGCTATTAAAGGAGATTGATGATATTAATACAATTAATTACAGAGATGATAATGATGGTGAGGGGTTAGTTCATGGAATAGATTATTGTTACAGGGTTATCGCAGTATTTTTTGATCAGGCTGAAAGCTATGCCTCAAACGAAGCTTGTGCGTATCTTAAACGAGATGTGCCAATTATAACCCATGTTAGTAATGACAGTACTGATTTAAACATTGGAAAAGCGATGGCTATTTGGTCGAAACCCATTGAATTGGATACAATACAATATCCTGGTCCATACAAATATTTACTGTATCGAAATGATGGAATTATTTGGCCTGATAATGGAGAACTGATAGCTACATTCAGTAGTCTTGATGATACAATTTTCCATGACGGTGATGTTAATCTTAATACTCATAATGGCCCATATAGCTATCGTGTTGATATTGAAAACCTGACTGTAAAACCAATTGGTCGTTCGCAAAAGGCATCTTCAGTATTTATCCGTACAGAGCCAACAGACCACGAAATAAAGCTGTTGTGGGTTCCTAAAGTTCCATGGGATATTGAATATTCGGTTATTTACCGAAAAGATCCGGGCTCAACAACCTATGATTCAGTTGGCTTAACTAATTATGGATACTATCGTGACAAAGGCTTGACC
>JABMPH010000346.1 GCA_013203805.1 Bacteroidota bacterium
ACTTAAGTTAGACACATCGAAACAAGTTAAAATAGGCAGTAATTATTATCTCATTAAAAGCTTGGCAGTAGATCTTCCATTGGAAAAAGCTGCAACAGTTACTATGGTTAGAATATAATTTGTAGTTTTGGTATGTAAACAAAACTCATATTATTAACCCATAATTAAATTACCCATGAAAAAAGCATTATTAATTACCATTTTAATTGCATTTGCTCAATTATCATTTACCCAAAGTTTACAAAGTGATTTCGTTGCACACATTGACAGTAGCGGATTATATCTACAGAAAGCATCATCAAATTTAATAGCAGGAACTGTTTCGGTGGGAATAAGTGCTGCTTGTTTGTATTGGGCATCAAGTACAATAAAAGATGATGCTGAATCAAAAGGGACTTTTCAATATGCATTAGCTGGAAGCTTTGCCGCAATTGGTATGGTTTCATACATAGCCTATATTGTTAATTTGAATAAATCAGGCAAACACCTACATAAAGCAAAGATATCTTACCAAAAACAGCAAAAAGCGCATTTATCATTTCAAACAAATCAAAATGGAGTAGGGCTTGCGTTAAAATTTTGATATTGTGTATCATTTATTTTTACTTTTGCAATGTCGCATTTAAATACCAAATGGAATATGGCTTTGCCAGCTTCCTGAGTCAGGCTTGGGCCTGATACATTCCATTTGGTGGATTTATGTGCGACAGTGGGAAGCTGGTTTTTTAATCTATCTACCATGGAAGAAAAAAAAGATGTCGCACGCCTTCAAAATTTAATCGAAAAGTTTAAAGCAAAATTTCCACCAGCTGCTGATGAAGCATCCAGTGATCATTTACTAACCACCAATGCCATTATTGGTATTATCACGCAACATGATCCCTGGTGTAAATTTGAGGAAAATGATCTGGTATCATTATTAGAAAATGCCGGTTATTGTTGTGAAGTAATTGAGGAAGAAGAGGAGATTGGGTTTAAATGGTTGGTTAGTAGCCTTTAAATTCTTCCCGGAACTTATCACTTGCCACCCTCCTAAATTTATTCAAATACCTTTGAGTTTCATCCAATGAGCTATGCCGGTTCTGTAACTGGATATCCCTTGAGTTAAATCCCTGATCGAATGCAAAACCATTACCGGTATGTTTAAAATCGTAGATATTTTTTTTGATGTTATTTGCTTTAGCATATTCGCGCCATGCACCAGCTATTCGGGTTGGGGCTACTTCTTTGGTACCGGGTTTAAGATCTCTCGAGAAAATGTAAGAATCGGCTGGGTAATTCAAGTTCCAATCAGCTAGGTTTAATTTTAGCTGATCAGGAATTATCATCACTTCGCTTTTTTTGTTCTTTGACTTTGTTCCTGGGAGAACTATTATTCCATGTTCCCACATGATATCTTTAAATTGAAGCCTGACAATCTCGGCAGGACGGATGAAGCAATAAAATATTAATTGTGTTATTGCGTACAAATTATAATTGTATTTGGGCAAACTCTTTCCCATTTCCTCTAATTCATTATTTGTATAGGCTGCTATTTCCGGTTCATTAACCTTCAATTTATCAATGCCAAGAAAAGGATTGTAATTTATATACTCTCGCTTCTGTAGTAGTGTAAATATTGTTTTTAATGGAGTAAGGCGGTTGTTATAAGTTCTTTTCGATATTTTTTCATTAAGTAGCATATTGTCAAAATAATCTTGCACAATCTGCAAATTAATTTCATTTACAGGCATTTTTTGTATATCTGCTTTTTTAAGGTACTCAGTGAAATTTTTTACAACCGAATTGTATGTATGCTGAGATCTTTTCTTAATCGTGGCCGATTTGATCCTCATTGCAAAATCAATAGCATCAGAAATATTTGTGAGTTTTATATCGTGGTCTGAGAATGGGTTCCAGCCACGGCGTAGCCTAGTGTTAATAATATCTATTAACTCCCGGGCTTTGTCTCTTCGCCCTGCTTTTGTTTTTACACGGTTACTGATCCACTTCCTGAAGGTGAACATTTTACCAGTCTCAGGATGCTTGTAAGAGTAATAAACATACCATTGATTAGATAGCTGATTATTACCATCATTCAGTTTAGCAAGAATAAATTTCATAGCAAATTGTTTTTTCCCGCCCCCGGGATCAAACTATGCTAATCTCATTTTCTCGTAGTTTCTCTTAAAACTAAGAACTTTTTTAGGTTAGTTAACTGCCTTTAAGACAGTTAACTAACCTTAGTAGCGAGACCGAGATTCCATATTTAATCAACCATGTTTGATTATCAGGGCGTTATGATTCATAAACTCACGCTTAATACTAGCTATATTGTGCTTTTCTCTTAAATTTTCTCTTAGTTTGTGGCCTTCTAAAACAATACTATTCCTTATTTCGTTAAGTATCTTTTAACCCACCAATGTCATCTTGTAAGCTGAGTGAGTATTTAGAAATAAATAATAAGGTACTACACTTCCTTAAGCTTATTTCCAATAACCGATTTATCTAATCTTTTTATTGTATTTACTAAACCCTTAATTTCTGCTTTTTGCTTATCAATAAGGTTGAGTAAGGCAATATTTGTTTGTTTATGATAATGTACGTCTTCGGTTAACGATTTAATTACCGCCGATTCCTCGTTTGCCAATGTTATACTATCGTTGGTCGGGTAATCTTTTGCCTTTTTCTGGGTAATACTTTCTTCTTCAAAAAAGTAAGTGACTGGAACATCTAGTATGCCGGCGATACTTTCTAAAACTGAAACTTTCATTGTTTTATCTTTCAGCATCCGGCTATAACCCTCTCTACTCATTCCAATAGCAGATGCTAATTTCCCTTGTGAAATATTCTTCACATTTCTTAAAGACTCTATTTTACTGTAGTACAGCATATTATATTTAGAATCATTCCAAATGCCAATAATAGTAGCATAATATACACATATAGTATAGCTATTATGCTACATTTGCATTATAAATATACAACATATTTCAATAATACACATTTACAACATTAATACCATAAACAGGATGAAACTAAAAAAGAGCGTGTTAGCTAAAATTAAAAAAAACAAGGAGCTTAGGATATCACTAATAACACTACACAAAAATAGCGAAACCACAATCTTGCTCTGGTTACGTACTAACAGCCCCAAATTAATTGAGTATTCATCATTAATTGTAATAGCCAATCACCTTGATATGGAAATTGATGATATGGTAACCGAAACCGATCAGGTTTTTAACCAGGTACTATAGTGTCCTTTTTAAGCCAACATACCAGTTACATATTTGTAGCCATAAACTTAGTAGACGCATTACTAGGTATATCGACTAATAATATTAATAGCATAGCTGAGTAGGGATGCGTCCCCGAAAGGCTGTGCTTTTTTTAATTTAAAGCAATATGAATACTTCTAACAAAAAATTTCTGGAATTCAACGGTCGCAACATTTTCTTTGTTGCAAAAGATGGACAGTACTGGGTAGCAATTAAGCCAATTTGTGAGGCTCTTGGTGTAGATTACATCAGACAATTTAAGAATCTTCAAACGGATGAAATTCTTAGTCAACTATTGTCTGAACAGACAATGGTTGCCGCCGATAATAAGCTCAGAAAAATGGTTTCGTTACCCGAAAAATTTGTTTATGGATGGATATTTCAAATAAAATCGTCAAGTCCTGATTTAAACAAGTACAAACTTAAAGTTTACGAAATTGTTTACGACTATTTTAAAGGTACAATTACCAAACGTTCGCACTTATTACAAGAAAGAACCAATAACGAAGCCGAAATTAAAACCATCGAAGACAGGCTAACATCTAATGAAGATTACAAACGATTGGTTGAGCTTCAAAACACTATTCCCAAATTACGTAAGGAGTTAAAAAATGCCGATGCCGAATTGATTTCGGGACAAATGGACATTTGGGATAGTTAAAAATAAAACGAGAATTCTAGCTTTATTGCCACCATATGGTGGCAATAAAGTGATAATTCTCACTTTTTAAATAACGCTAATAGGCGTTTTATATAATCAAAAAATGAATATCCAAATCGAATTTTACTCAGACAAATCGGGCACCTTTAAAAAAGGTATTAACCTAAAATGGGATACTCAGGAATGGAGAAGATTTGACGAGCTCACTCCGGAGGAAATTGAAATAGTTTGGGATGCTGTAATTCGCCACCCCAAAGCAAAAGCAGGTTTACTGCATTTAAGCAAATCGTTTCCTGGTAATAAAAAAGAGATCCTCAAGCAGTTTATTAATTGCAACTGGACAAAGCTCGATAATCGCCTTGATATTAATGGCCGCAAACTACAATTCGAAAATGTGAGCTGCCCAATGAAAAGCACTGGTAATTGCCCTTACAATGGTATTGGCATAATATGTATACGACATTAACCCCGCCCCCGGGATAAAAATCTAAGATTATGACAATCGAAAGCAAACCCTTACTTATCCTCCAATCAATGGCTTACACTGCCTTGATTAGCCGACTTAAACTGGATCGTAAATCAAAACCTTTGAGTGAGATTCCCGAAATCGAAAAAAATCTGGCTAAAGCTGAAGAAATGCTTGATGCAACAATTAACGAACTCGAAAACAAACACTAGCCAATTATGTTTGATGCCCGCCAATATTATGATGTACAGCCATATTTTGAGAAAAACAAAAGCAATGAGGAGATCTCACTGTTAACTGATATTCCTCCAAATGAAGTTGCAATACATCGTAATCGATTTAACGATCAGCAGGGGTTTGATAAACGACAAAAACAGCGGGCAAAAGAGTGCAGAAACTATTTAAATAACCTTAAAAAATAAAGCTATGAGCAACACATTTATTGAAGATTTTGGGAAAGTAACCCAGTTTATCGAAACACTTAACGAAGGCGAACTAGTATGCCTTTGGAAAACAGTCAATTACAATTATTAATAACTAAACCAGAAAGCCGGCCGTTCTTGCACGACTTGTGTCGGCTTTCATTTTTTCACAAAATCCTAATGGAAAAACGCAAACGTAAAATATGGACTATTGAAGAGGACGATTATATGATTACTCATTATGCCAATGAGTCTTCCAATAAAATTGCTACTGAACTTAAGCGACCTCTTTGTTCAATTTATGGACGTGCTAACACACTAGGATTAAGTAAATCACCTGAATATATAGAGAAAAATTGCAGATGGCAGCCAGGTTCTGATGTTGGAAAATCTACTCAATTCCATAAAGGTAATACTCCTGCCAATAAGGGCAAGAAAATGAGTGCTGATGCATACGAGAAATGTAAGCACACAATGTTTAAAAAAGGTCAAAAACCAGGCAACTTATTATTTGATGGAGCTATTTCTACCCGAGTTGATACTCGTACCGGTATAGCATATAAATACATACGACTTGCCGAAAATAACTGGGATCTCCTTCATCGTGTAAATTATAAAAAGAAATATGGTGATATCCCTACTACAACATATTTACGGTGTATTGATGGTAATCAACTTAACTGCGATCCTGATAACTGGGAACCAATTACTATGGTTAAAAATATGGAGCTAAATACCATACATCAATATCCAAAAGAACTCCAGGAAGTAATAAAACTTAATAATAATCTTAAAAAACAAATCGATGGCAGACACTAGTTTACACGCCTTACGTGGGCATTTATTTGATGTTATTGAACGACTTAAGGATTCATCCGATCCTGAAGCTGATCCAAAAGACACCATAAATATCGAAACAGCAAGAGCAATTAATCAAACTGCTGGTCAAATTATTAATTCGGCAAAGGTTGAAGTTGCTGCGCTTAGGCTAATAGGCGAAGAAGGTGAAATATCAGGTATGAAAAGTAGTGGAATATTGAGACTTAAAGAATAATGAACTCAATCACCTACTCATATAACTGGAATAATAAGCTCGATTGCCTGGCTTTTACTACCATCAGGTTGCGTAACGATAATAAGTATTTCGTAGGTGCCATTAAAGAATGCTATTTGCACAAAAAGTACCATAGCAAGGTTAAAATTATTGCAATTAAGCATTTTCTGTTATCCGATTTAAATGAGTTTATGGCCTATATCGATACAGGTTATTCACGCGAGCAAACAATAGCAATCATCAAAAAAATGTATAAAAACAGCAACATAAATTGGGCTACTAAACAGCTCAGCTTTATACTGCAACGTAAGATGTAACAATATATGATCCCAAAAGAAACAGTAGAACAGATCCTTCAGGCCGCAAAAATTGAAGAAGTAGCTGCCGATTTTTATACTTTTAAAAAAACCGGACAAAGTTTATATACCCAGTGCCCTAAGTGTGGTAAAAAAGGTAAGGCTAAGGGTTTAATTGTTACTCCTGGTAAGCA
>JABMPH010000347.1 GCA_013203805.1 Bacteroidota bacterium
AAATGATCCTATCGGTGAAATTAGAATTAGAACTGTATATGCACGAACAGATCTAAGCGCTGATAGGGTTTACGGCCTAGATACACGCGAAGGCCCTCAGCAAACCTGGAACGGTGGATATACTGGATATTATTTGCGCAAAGCAATTGATATTACAGTTGATCCTGAATTTGTTTATGATGGAGCAAACCAGGAAGTTCCATGGACTTTCTTTAGACTGGGAGAAATTTATCTAAACTATGCCGAGGCTTGTATCGAGTTGAATCAAGATGACGAGGCCAAAGTATATCTCAATATGCTTCGCGACAGAGTTGGAATGCCTGAAATTACTGAAACAGGTGATGCTTTGAGACAGAGATACAGAAATGAACGGAGAATTGAAATGGCTTTTGAACAGGCGAGGTACTTCGATGTGCGTCGTTGGTTAATTGGTTCAGAAACTCAAGATAAGAATTCGACAGGTATAGTAATTAATGAATTCTCTGACGGTAGAGTTGAGTATTCTGTTCATGAGGTAGGTCAGGTACGTGGATGGAATGAGAGGACTAATTTATTACCTATTTTACAGGATGAAATGAATCGTAACACAACGTTGGTTCAAAATCCAGGATATTAAGAAATTAAATTCATTTTGGTTTTTATAAAATTATCCGGTCAGATCACTGACCGGATAATTTTTTTATATTTACAACATGATCCATTCATTTTTGCAAAAGCATAAATCATTGTTTTTCAAAGCATGGTTTCCTAAGGGTTTATTAAGAAATAATATGACTGGAATTGACGAAGTTATTTTGTGCGATAACAAGGAAAAAAACGCAGGCATAGCCATAAGATATGGTGAGGCTTTTTAACGAAGTTAGCGTGCAAAAGAACGAGTAAAAACGGTTAGGTTATTTCTTCACAATCCCTAAGAATTTTTTGTCATTCCAAATTGATTCTCAAGAAAGTATGAAAAGGCTGACAATGTGGTCGGAAGTTAGGATGTATTATAGTATATTGGAACTGAATTATAGATATTAAAAGTAAAATTTGATATATGACAAAAATAGGGCTGTATTTTGGGTTGGTTTTTTCAGTAGTTTTAAGCTCATGCAATAACAACAAGCCTCTTTTTAAGTTAATCCCTTCTGCCGAATCTGGAATTGAATTTCAAAATACGCTGATTCCTACTGATTCCATAAACATACTAAGTTTTGAGTATTTCTATAATGGTGCATCTGTATCAGTAGGCGATTTTAATAACGACGGATTCAGTGATTTGTTTTTCACCGGAAACATGGTTTCCAATAAGCTGTATCTCAATAGAGGAAATCTGAAATTTGAAGACGTTTCTGAAATTGCCGGAATTGAAAATAATGACAGTTGGAATGCTGGTTCCGCTGTCGCCGATGTAAACAATGATGGGTTTCCGGATATTTATGTATGTGCCAACGTAAACTCCGATTCATTAAAGAGAGCCAATTCGCTTTTTATAAATATGGGCATAAATGAACAAGGTATTCCCATGTTTCAGAATAAGGCCAAAGAATTTGGAGTTGAAGAGTGTGGATACAGTCAAAATGCCGCATTTTTAGATTACGATAAGGATGGTGATTTAGATTTGTATGTTCTTACCAATTATGTTGGGATAGATGGCCCAGCCAGTTATCACCCTAAGATTATCGATGGCTCAGCCGATAATAATGATCAACTCTATCGGAATAATGGAAACAATACATTTACAAATGTCACCATAGAAGCCGGAATCGTATATGAAGGATATGGTTTAGGCCTCGCTATTGCCGATATTAATTTAGATGGCTTTCCGGATATTTATATTGGAAATGATTATGTAACCAACGAACTGATTTATATTAATAATCAGGACGGTACCTTTTCAAATCAGGCAAAGCATTTGTTAAAACATCAGGCCCGTTTCTCAATGGGCAACGATATTGCCGATATAAATAATGACGGGCTCGTTGACATTTATACACTGGATATGCTACCCGCAATTCACTACAGAAAGAAAACTTCGACTGACGGCGGAACTTCGTACCAAACTTATGCAAGTGCCGAAAACCTGGGTTACGAATTCCAATATATGAGAAACATGATGCAAATTAATAATGGCAATGCGCCTTTTAGCGAAATAGGTCAGTTGCTGGGTCTCCATCAAACCGACTGGTCATGGTCACCTCTGTTTGCCGACGTCGATAATGATGGATTTAAAGATTTGCTGATAACAAACGGCTTTCCTAAAGATTTAACCGATATGGATTATATAAGATTCCGGAATGACGTGGGAATGTTTACTAAATCAAATCAATTATTAAGTATCATTCCGGAGTTGAAATTACCAAATTATGGGTATAAGAATAAAGGAAATTTAACATTTACCGATAATACTATCGAATGGGGACTCAATACACCATCATACTCAAACGGGGCTGCCTTTGCCGATTTGGATAACGATGGTGATTTGGATTATATAGTAAGTAACATTGATGATAAAGTTCATTTGTATGAGAATACTTTATATTCTGACCATTTAAAGAAATCAGATCCCCATTATTTAAGATTAAAACTGATTGGTAAATTCAAAGGAGGTGAGCTTGGAACAAAAATTACTTTGTTTTACAACAATGACAGTATTCAGTATTGCGATTATTCAATATATCGCGGCTACTTATCAACAATGGAAAATTTTGTGCATTTTGGATTGGGCAATACTACTAAAGTCAGTAAGCTTGAAATTGTTTGGCCTGATGGTAAAAAACAAGTTTTGCAGAATATAAAAGCGAATCAGGTACTGGAAGTAAACTACGATGATGCAAAAGAGCAAATATCAACAACCGAATCTGCAAAAATTGACTCTGACCGAAAATATTTTAGAGAAGTATCTTCTGATTTAGGGATATCATTTATGCATAAGGAAATTGATCAGATTGACTATTATATTCAACGAACGCTACCTCATAAATTATCTCAGGCCGGTCCCGGTATTGCAGTTGGCGATATCAACGGAGATGGGCTGGAAGACTTCATTGTTGGAGGTTCTTCATTTTATAATGCAACAATTTTTACGCAAAACGAAAGTGGAAGTTTTAGCCAGACTGAGCTGATTAAGGAATATGAAAAGTACAACGAAGATGAAGGACTTTTGCTATTTGACGCTGATAATGATAAAGACCTGGACTTATACGTGGTAAGCGGAAGTTACGAGTTTGTTTCAGGAAATGAGCGCTACAAAGACAGACTCTATTTGAACGATGGAACAGGTAAATTTGCTATAAGTAATGGCATAATTCCAGAAGAAACTACAAGCGGGTCCTGTGTCAGAGCAGCTGACTTTGACGGAGATGGTGACTTGGATCTCTTTGTAGGAGGCAGGGTTATTACCGGAGAATATCCTTTTTCTCCGGCCAGTTATATTTTCAGGAACGACAATGGAGTTTTCAATGATGCAACGGATGAAATATGCAGCCCGCTAAAAACGGGCGGAATGATAACTGATGCAATTTGGACGGACTATGATAACAATGGAACCATCGATTTAATTGTTGTTGGTGAATTTATGGCAATTAGCATATATAAAAATACCGGATCGAATTTTACCAAAATAGAAGACTCTGGTATTAATGCGTATTCAGGATGGTGGAATAGCATTAATGGTGCCGACTTTGATAAAGATGGCGATACAGATTACGTGGTTGGTAATTTGGGACTAAATAATTTCTATAATATCTCTTTTGATAAGCCACTCAGGATTTATGCCAAAGATTTTGACAATAACGGCAGCATCGATCCTATTTTAAGTTGCTATTATAAAAGCAATTCCGGAGAGATGGCTGAATTCCCGGTTCATTCACTGGATATGCTTTATGGCCAGATTCCTAATTTAAAAAACCGCTTCGAAAATTATAGAAAGTATGCCGAACTTAATATGGAACAGCTCTTATCACTATTTAATACCAATGATTTATTAGTGCTGGCAGCAAACTATCCGCTCACCAGTTATATGGAGAATCAGGGTAACGGAAAATTTGTACTGAAAGCCTTGCCGCAAATTACTCAATTTGCTCCTGTTAACGGTCTGCAAATTGACGATATAAACAACGATGGTAATCTGGATCTGATATTAATAGGGAATGACTATGGCAATGAAATAATATCAGGGAGATATGATGCATTAAACGGAGCCGTATTGTTGGGAGATGGAAAAGGAGAATTCCATGCGTTATCAAGCACGAAAAGTGGATTTATAGTGCCTGGAGATGCCAAAGCACTGGCTCGGTTGAGTGGCAAGTTTCACGATCTGTATATTGCCACTCAGAATAGGGATAGCCTGATGATTTATGTTAATAATACGAAGGCTGATCAGAAGAGGAAAACTTATAAACCACTAACCTCTGACAGTTGGGCAGAGTTGGTTTATAAAAGTGGACAAATTGAAAAAGTAGAATTTTATTTTGGAGCGGGTTATCTCTCTCAGTCTTCAAGAGCTATTTCAGTACCTGACAATGTTGTGAAATTAGTCGTTCATGGGTTCAATGGCGAAACAAGAAATGTTGATTTGGAATCGTTTAATGTGGCTATGTAAATACATAATACTAAAGAAAGGTGGGCGTAAAACCTCATTTTAATAAGCACTGTTTGATGAAATACAAAAAAATATATAAATTCAAAAACCTATTTTATATTGGAGTAATACTGGTTTTATACAGTTGCGACACATCAGATTCTCACTCACTTTTTACTAGTCTCATTCCGTCAAATATTGGTATTGAATTTCAGAATGATATTCAGGAAACAATGGACAACAATATTTTAAAGAATGAATATACCTACAATGGCGGTGGAGTGGCAGCCGGCGATATCAACAATGATGGATTGGCTGATGTATATTTCTCCGGCAATTTGGTAAGCAATAAACTTTATATCAATAAAGGAAATTGGAAATTCGAAGATGTTACAGGGTTTTCAGGTACCGAAGGCAGAAAAGATTGGGCAACTGGTGTAGTAATGGTTGACATTAACGGAGATGGATGGCTGGATATCTATGTTTGTTATTCTGGTAATACTCCAGGCGAAGGCTACAATTTGCCTGTAGTAAGAAATCAACCAAGTCGTTCAAATCAGCTGTTTATCAACAAAGGTTGTGAGCCGGGAGGAGTGCCTACTTTCACAGAAAGTGCAAAAGAATATGGGGTAGATGCAATAGGTACTTTTTCAACTCAGGCCTATTTCTTCGATTACGATAACGA
>JABMPH010000348.1 GCA_013203805.1 Bacteroidota bacterium
GTTTAAGCAGTTCGGCAAAGCCTAGTATTCCTTTCATTGGTGTGCGTATTTCATGACTCATATTGGCCAGAAAAGCTGATTTCAAGCGATCGGATTCAGTCGCTTTTTCTAGGGCGCCTTTTAGATTATTTTCGGCTTTTTTAATATCAGTAATATCTCTAAACTCAACAACGCGAGCTCCTTTTCCTTTAAACGGAATCATTCTTGCTTCCAGTCTTATCGGATATTCTTCCCCGTTTTTTCGAAGACCAATAGCCTCGTACGGTTTTGTATAAGCAGCTAGTATATTACTCATAACCAATTCTCGCGAATTCTCTGCAATAAGCAATAATCCATTCATTCCTATTAGCTCTTTAACTGTATATCCTGATATTTCCGCAAGGCCTTGGTTACAATCCAAAATCAAACCTTTATCATGTATAGCAATTCCTCCAAATGAGGCATTGTGTAATGCCTTAAACCTAGTTTCACTTTCTTCTACATTTTTAAGGGCTTTAAGTAATTTTAACTCTGCTTCTTTTTGTTGTGTAATATCCCGTGCAAAACTAGCCATGCCGACAACAACTTCATTAATAACAATCGGTGCAGTATTTACAGAAAATGTTAAAATCCTTCCATCATCAATTTTAAGGCGAAGCTCATAAGTTATTGATTTACCATTCATCCCTTTTACAAATACATCCTGAAGAAATGGTAATTCCTCTTCCATGACTATAGGCACGAACGATTTTCCAATCCAGTCTTTAGCATGGTATCCGGTGGTTTTTTCAGTCTGTTTATTTAAAAAAGTGAAATTACCATTACTATCCAGTATCCAAATTAAATCATTGGATGTTTCAATCATGGTGCGGTATTTCTCTTCACTTTGTTTCAGTGCCTCTTCAGCTTCCTTGTTTGCAGTAATGTCAAAGGCAATGCTTAGCACTATCCTTTTATCATCGTTAAATGTGCCAAGGGGGGTTGAGAAAAATTCCCAAACCCGCATTTCCCCGGTTTTCGATTTTATATTCCATTCGCCTTCATTAATGGTTTTTTTTAATTTGAAGAGTTTGTTAATATATTCTTTGGTCTCGCTGCTTTGTTCTCCATAGGCTTTTTCGGCCCAATCGTTTATGGTTGGAATATCTTCAATTGAATAACCGGAATACTTAGTCCACCCGGCACTAATTTGTAATACTTCACCGTCTTCATTATGCATCAT
This sequence comes from Bacteroidota bacterium, assembly GCA_013203805.1. Classification (GTDB taxonomy): domain Bacteria; phylum Bacteroidota; class Bacteroidia; order Bacteroidales; family F082. The sequence goes on from JABMPH010000348.1 coordinate 1,202, forward strand.
AATCGGATTAGGTGCATATAAAACAGCCCGACGAAAACGCTCTTCACTGGCAAGTAATGCATCTTCGGCATATTTACGCTCTGTAACATCGCGCATGATTCCTTCATGAAAAAGTGTATTTGTGTTCTTATCAAAAGTGAGCCAGCCATGATCCTCAACCCAAATTTCAGAACCATCCTTTTTCTTCATTCTGTAGACTCCCGTTTCTTTCAAATTTTCCTGCAATACCACGCTTTCGCGGTCATCAACGTGAAAATACAGTTGGGTTTTTATATCAATGGCCATTAATTCATTTTTACTCTCGTATCCCAACATATTTACCATAGCCGGGTTTACATCTACAAATACGCCCTCTTCGGTGCTTTTATATATACCATCGGGTATAAATTCAATCAAATTCTGGAGCTGTGCTTCATTTTTCTCAGCTCTAAGCCTTTCTACAAACAGTTCAGAGTTTCGTTTTTGTAATTCTTTTGTTCGGATATTGATTTTTTTCTCAAGTTCCTCATTTAGTATTTTTAATTCATTTTGATAATAGATCCTTTCCAGTTTAGATGAAATAATTTGAATGATTTTCTCAAAAAGTGAAGCTCTTTTTTTCAGACTTTGTCCATTACTATTATTTATGAATACGAAAAACCGATTTTTGATAATTTCTGAATCAAACGGAATTATGATAGCATTCTCAGCTACAAAATCAGAGTTGGGATAACTAAATGTAAAACCTAATTCCATTATATTTAAGAAACAGGTTTTTTTTGAGATAAGCTTTTTAATGAGGGTTTCAGGAACTTTTAGATGAATATTTACTGTTTCTTCGTTACTGAATAGTGCATAACTGCTTTTGCAAATAAACTTGTTATCAATTAAATCGAATAATCCGGTGAATTGAATATTTAACAGAATTGATATGCTTTCCAATGATGTGATTAATAAATTTTCAATATCATCATCAACATTTATACCCTCAAACGCCCTGTTCAATAGTAAATTTTCTTCTGCTTTTGCAGATAAGGTTTCGTTTTCAAGTTCCAGAATCTGAATCTTTGACTCTAATTCAGTGATATATGTATCAAGGTTCGGGCTCATATTAACTTTTATAAAAATCCAAAATATGTGAGGCTATTTCTTCAGGTTCATCTTCCTGAATGAAGTGACCTCCCGTTTCAATTTTAGCCAATTGGCTACCGGGTATCTCGGCATGTAATTTATCTGAAATTGCAGCACTTAAATAAACGTCCGCTTCACCCCGAATAATTAAAACAGGTATTTGCAATTGGCTGATTTCAGATTCGATTTCCGTTAAATTCTTATTGTCGAGACATTTGGCAAAATGCAGGAATCCTTTTCTACCATTTGATTCTTTTATCGGTTTCCAAAAAAGTTCCATTAACTCTTCAGTCATTTGTTTTTTGTGGTACAAACCTCTTTTTACTATTATTTCAAACATTCCGAAATCGAGTGTTGCCATTGCTATTTGCCGAATAATTGGAGTTCGCATTGCTACAATGGGCTGTACTGGCCAGAAGTTATAGGCAACTGAATTAATCAGTGTTAAATCAGAAAGTAGTTCGGAATAATTAACGGCGAATATTTGTCCTATACCACCACCAACATCATGGCATATCATATGTATTTTAGTGATTTCCAGTTTTTGGCAAAAATCTTTAATCAGGTGTGCCTGCCGTTTTAATGAAAAATCTTCGTTCAAAGGCTTATCAGAATTACCACATCCCAGTAAATCGATAAGAATGACATCATAATTTTTCTGGAAGTAGGGAACTATTTTTCTCCATATAAACGAATAGGTGGTAATGCCATGAACAAATAAAATTGTTTCGCCCTTGCCTTCTCTATAATATGTGATAGAATTCCCTTGGATTTTAATTGTACAAGGGTTATTGAAAATTTCCATTTTGCCAAATATTAATTTGAAACCAAATTAGAATTTGCCTCAAAGTTAATAAATAAATTATGTAAGGATTAAATGATTTGTTCGACTCATAAACTAGTAGATTTACTATTTCACTTACGATTAATCGTTAAGGGTACTAATATAGACTAAGATTTACTAGTCAAAAAGAAGGTCAATCAATATACTTTTTGACAAATAATAATTTTAAACTATCTTTAACATCTTACTAATTAAATAAATAGATTATCTATGAATTTGAAAACATCTCAAATTACAACACAAGAATTAATAAACCTTCGTGAAAATGATACTGTAATAGTCATCGATATTCGTCAGGTTGATGCATATAATGGATGGAAATTACAAAATGAAGCACGAGGTGGACATATAGAAGGAGCTAAAAGTTTACCTATGAAATGGACAACATACATGGATTGGATTGAAATAGTTAGATCCAAAGAAATTTTGCCTGAAAATCATATTGTTCTTTATGGATATAAAACCGAAGATTCCGAAAAAGTAGCTGACCTATTTACTCGTGCCGGATATAAAAATATTTCAATTTACAATCACTTTGTAGATGAATGGAGTGTCAATACTGAGTTACCAATGGAACATCTTGAAAGATACCATCAACTCGTTTCAGCGGATTGGGTAAATAAACTTATATCAGGTGATAAACCCGAATTATATGATAATAATAAGTTCATTGTAGTACATTCTCATTACCGTAACCGTGATGCATATTTAAGTGGGCATATTCCAGATGCCATTGACATGGATACACTTGCTTTGGAAGCACCCGAATCATGGAACCGTCGCTCTCCTGATGAACTAAAAAAGGCTTTTGAAAAACATGGAATTACCTCTGAAACAACTGTTGTTCTTTATGGAAAATTTATGTTTCCCGATAATGATGATCCGTTTCCAGGAAGTGCGGCAGGAGATATCGGTGCTATTCGGAATGCATTTATCATGATGTATGCCGGAGTTAAAGATGTAAGAATTATGAACGGTGGATTTCAATCATGGGAAGATGCAGGATATAAAGTTGATAAGGATGATGTTCCGAAAATAGCTGTTGCTGAATTTGGAGTTTCAATACCTCAGAAACCTGAGCTAATAGTTGATATACCGGAAGCAAAATTAATGCTGGCATCTAACGAAGCTGAGTTGGTTAGCGTGCGTAGTTGGCCCGAGTATATTGGAGAAGTGAGTGGATATAACTACATCGAGAAAAAAGGCCGTATACCGGGTGCAATTTTTGGTAATTGCGGCTCCGATGCTTACCACATGGAAAACTATCGTAACCTCGATCATACAATTCGTGAGTTTCATGAAGTACAAGCAATTTGGGAAGAAGTTGGAATTACTCCAAACAAGCATCTTGCATTTTACTGTGGAACCGGTTGGCGTGGTAGCGAAGCATTTTTTAATGCATGGTTGATGGGTTGGCCACGAGTGAGCCTTTTTGACGGAGGTTGGTTCGAGTGGAGCAACGATCCTTCGAATCCTTTCGAAACAGGAGAGCCAAATAAGATTAATTAATAAAAATAGCCAACCAGTATTGGTATTAAATGTTTTGTTTTTATGGAAAAGGGTGTGTCCGGAAAGTAAGTCTATTGTCATTCTGAGCAAAGCGAAGAATCTCATAATATTGAACGCTATAACAATAGAGATTCTTCGCTTCGCTCAGAATGACAGATCTCTCCTATCTTTTTCGACACACTATTTTCACATGCATACTGGTAAGTTACAATAAAAGAAATCATGGAACAAATAGACATACATACAGACTTTGCAGTTGATGTTCTCTCAGGTTTATCTGCAAAACAAAAGTTCTTATCATCAAAATATTTTTATGATGAAAAGGGTAGTAAGATTTTTCAGGACATTATGCAAATGCCCGAATACTATTTAACCGATTGTGAACTTGAGATTTTTAAGAATTCTCAACAAGAAATACTGGATGCTTTTAGTGAAAATAACGCAAGCTTTGATTTAGTTGAGTTGGGTGCTGGTGATGGGATAAAAACAAAAATTTTGCTTTCACATTTTCTGTCACAAAAGGCCAAATTCAAATATTCTCCAATTGATATATCCGAAGACTCGGTGGTAAATTTAGTTGCTGAACTAAACCATGACTTACCTGAACTAAAAGTAAATGGCCTTATTGGTGATTATTTTGATCTGATGAAAAAAATTATCCCAAACGGATATACGAAAAAAATTATTCTGGTTTTAGGATCGAATATTGGAAATTATAACGAACAAATGTCTTTGGAATTTCTTGGCAAATTAAAAGATGTACTATATCCACAGGATATGCTTTTCATTGGCTTCGATATGAAAAAAGATCCGGATGTAATTCTGAAGGCTTATAACGATCCACACGGACATACAACTGCTTTTAATCTAAATCTACTTCAAAGAATTAATGATGAATTAAATGCTGACTTTAATCTGGAAAATTTTTATCATAAGGAAGAATATAATCCACAAACAGGTACTGCCAGTAGCTTCTTGATCAGTAAGATTGAACAACACATTACAATAAATGAATTCAGCACTACTATCCAATTTACCAAAGGAGAGAGAATTTTTATGGAGATATCACAAAAATACGATCTGGATATAATCAATGAGTTAGCCTTAAAGTCAGGGTTTGAGGTTGTAAGGAATTTCTTTGATGAACGACTATATTTTACGAATTCCCTTTGGAAACTAAAATCGTAAAAAATGAAAGCAATTTGGAATGGAAAAGTAATCGCAGAAAGCGATCACACAATTAACATCGAAGGAAATCAGTACTTCCCAACAGAATCAATAAATAAAGAATTTTTATCCGATAGCAATACAGTTACTGTTTGCCACTGGAAGGGTACAGCATCCTACTACAACATTAATGTTGATGGGAAATCTAATGAAGATGCGGCATGGTATTATCCAAATCCTTCATCATTAGCATATAAAATCAAGGACTATGTTGCGTTTTGGAAGGGAGTTGAAATAACAAAATAGAAAAGGCCAGTTACTATGAAAAGAATTGATTTAGTTAAAATAAATGATCTAAAAGAAAAAGAGCCAACCCACAAATTGATTAAGGGTTTAGATTTGGTAGTGATAAAATACGGCACCTATGTGTCAGTACTTTATGGTCGTTGTCTTCATCGTGGAGCTCTAATGGCCGATGGACATATTGAAGGTGATAACCTGATTTGTGGTGTTCATGGTTGGGATTACCGTTACGACACCGGTGTAAGTGAATATAATAACAAAGAAGTACTTCATAAATTTACCACTGAAATTGAAAACGGGGTTGTTTATGTTGATGAAAACGAAATTGATGAATTTTTAGAGAAGTATCCACAGCCGTTTAACAGAAATGAATATCTGGGACAGTATGCCGATACACATCCCGAGCCTACCGAACCATATACCGGATATATAAGTGAACTGGCAAAGAATGGTCTAAAAAACTACGGACATCATGGCCTATCCGAATCAATGGGAGTTGATAGAAACACTTTGCCAAAATGGGAAGACATTCAATTCTTACCTGCTCAACTATCCTCAAGGCCATTACTTGATGAAGAAGAAGTAAGTACAAAAGTTGTAATTGGCCCTAAGGCTAAAAAACCTCTGGAATTAGATATTCCGGTTTTTGTTTCAGATATGAGTTTTGGTGCTTTGTCAAGAGAAGCAAAAATTTCACTTTCGAAAGGAGCTGAAATGGCTGGAACAGGAATTTGTAGTGGCGAAGGTGGTATGTTACCACAGGAACAGGAAAATAACTCAAGATACTTTTATGAATTGGCATCAGGAAAATTTGGATTTTCATGGGATAAAGTGAAAAAAGCCCAGGCATTCCACTTTAAAGGTGGACAAGGTGCCAAAACCGGTACTGGTGGCCATTTACCTGGAAATAAGGTAACAAAAGAAATTGCAGAAGTGCCTGGCCTCAAAGAAGGTGAAACAGCAATCTCTCCTGCAGCTTTCCCTGATATGTTTACAGCTGAAGACTTCAAAAAGTTTGCTGAGGAAGTACGCGAAAAAACAGGAGGTATTCCTATTGGATTTAAAATAGCTGCCAGCCACATTGAAGCTGATATCGATTTTGCTTTAAAAGTGGGGGTTGATTATATTATCTTAGATGGAAGAGGTGGCGGAACTGGTTCTGCTCCAACTATTCTCAGAAATAACATCAATGTTCCAACAATACCAGCATTGGCAAGGGCAAGAATGCATCTTGACAAAGTAGGGGCTAAAGATGTTACCTTAGTAATTACAGGTGGTTTACGTGTTGCAGAAGATTTTGCAAAAGCAATGATGCTTGGCGCCGATGCAATAGCAGTTTCAAATTCTGCACTTCAAGCCATCGGATGTTTAGGAATGCGTGCATGTAGCACAAACAACTGTCCGGTTGGAGTTGCCACACAAAAAGAAAGCTTACGACAAAGGATAAAAATAGAAATGTCAGCAAAACAACTTTTTAACTTCTTTACAGCTACAAATGAATTAATTCAGGTAGTAGCACGTTCATGTGGACATGATGATGTGAAAAAATTTAATTTCAATGACTTAAGTACATTGAATTATGAGATGCATAAACTAACTGGTATATCCTATGCCGGAGTTAAATAAACAATAACTATGGATAACTATATAAAAACAGATCAACAACTACATTTGTTAAGCCAAATTATAACAAAAGCCAACCGAACTTTTGTTTCACCTAGGTTGGATGATAGTCATACAAACCTTTATTTTGATTTCCTTGGAAATAGAATTCTGGGAAGATGGATAAAATCATCAAACGGCAAGGCTATAATGTCACTTAACCTTGACAATCTTACTTATGAATGGTTAAATTCATCGCAAAATGCAATAGCATCTTTTAATGCTGTTGGCAGAACCATCATCGAAATTGAAGATGAAATTTCAAATCATCTGTCGGAAATTGGATTAGCAAAAGATGGATTTACAGATAAACTTCATTTTAAAATTCCGGAATACTCATTTGCTGATGAAGCCATTGAAAGCATCCCGGCTAATGATCTCAATCAATGGAGACACTTCCGTAATATGGCAAATAAGGCATGTTCTTTTCTATTGGGTTACCTTCAAATTGAAGGTGAGATAAGAATATGGCCCCACCACTTTGATACGGGTATTTATGTAGTTACAGAAAAAGGAATGGGCATTGGATTTGGTTTGGCTATGGAAGACCGTCTTATTGGTGCACCATATTTTTATATGTCGGGGTATCCGGCCAAAGGATCCATTGAGTTTAATAATCTCCCCGAATTCTCAATAGGAAAATGGGAAACTTCTCCCAACTGGCAAGGTGCAGTTCTACCACTCGATAAGCTTAGTGATATCTCAAGAGAATTACAAATTGAAGCAGTTAATAGTTACATGGTAAAGGCTGTAAACTGGTATTTAAGCTAAACTTCAATTTATGGACTGGTTCATTCCTCTATCAATAATTCCTGGTGCCGGATTAATTATATTGTCGACATCCAGCATTATGTTAACATTAAACGAAGAAATAACAGGACTCGTTAATAAAGATGGTAATTGTACTAATATTATCCGAGATAAATTATTGCAATTGAAACGATTGAGTATATCGATTGTTTTTCAATATATTGGTGTCTTCTTTTTACTGGTTTCAGGAATAATTGGTAAGCTCCTTTCTGAAATAAAAATATTATCTGAATGGTTATTACTCTTTGGAACCATTTCAATTTGCATTTCTATTGTGTTTTTAATAGTGTATTCCACTAAAGCTGTATCAATAAGACAAAAGCATCTAACTCCATGATATTCCATGAAATAATAATTGAACCAGATAAAGTATTAACTCTTGCAGCCCCCAAAAGGATTCTTTTTGAATTGGATAAAGAAACTGAAATATATATTGCTGATTTGGGAATACCAAAGGAGGTTTATTTAAAATTTGGTGTAGATATTCTTCCGTTCTACATCAATTCTATCATAAAACAAAAACGATAACACATGAATAAAAACATAATTTGGCACAAAGTGCTAGATAATAAAAATGAGTTGCCCAACGGTAGAGTAATGACAGTTACAGCAGGTCATAAAGGAATATGTTTAACTCATTTCAAAGGAAAATATTATGCACTGGAGAATAGTTGCCCACACCAGGGTGGTCCATTGGGAGAAGGAAGTATTGAAAAAGATATGCTCCGTTGCCCTTGGCATGGATGGGACTTTCACCCATGCGGTGGTTCTGCAGAAGGATTTGATGATGGGTTACCAACATTTGATTTAAAGATTGAAGGTGATTCAATATTCGTTGGTATAGAGGAAGAAGCTACTCATGAACCTACAATATCTGATGTTATGGTAGAGACAATGGTAAACTGGGGAGTTAACCGTGTTTTTGGTATGGTTGGTCATTCAAATCTTGGATTTGCAGATGCACTACGCCGACAGGAAGAA
>JABMPH010000349.1 GCA_013203805.1 Bacteroidota bacterium
GCCTGGAAGACCGAAGCCGTTAAATTTGGTGGCGGTTTTGGTAAGGTCAATTATTTGGAGTTTCCAGAAGAAATTACAGGTGTGAATGCAAGAATTATCATGTTGGTTGGAAAATTTTTTCCGACAGGTGCACATAAAGTCGGTGCAACATTCGGCCCTTTGGTTGAAAAGTTAATTACAGGCCGTTTTGATCCCACAAGCCAGAAAGCATTATGGCCTTCAACCGGAAATTATTGTAGGGGAGGAGCTTATGATTCTTACCTTCTCGGCTGTGATTCGATTGCCGTACTTCCCGAAGGAATGTCCGCTGAACGGTTCGAATGGTTGCATAAAGTTGGTGCCGAGGTTTTTGCCACTCCCGGATGCGAAAGTAATGTAAAAGAGATTTATGATAAAGTAAAGGAACTAAAAGCCGAAAGAGGCGATAAAATTGTTAACCTTAATCAGTTTGCCGAGATTGGGAATCCTTTGTGGCATTATGCTGTGACCGGCCCGGCAATGGAAGAAGTATTTAATTCTGAAAAGACTGATAATAACCGCTTTAGTGCAGTATTTTTGACACAGGGTTCGGCAGGAACTTTGGGTAGTACTGATTATTTGCGTACTAAATTTCCGTTGATGAAAGTTTGTGCCGGCGAAGCTTTGCAATGTCCTACTTTATTATACAACGGTTATGGAGGACACCGCATAGAAGGTATTGGTGATAAGCATGTTCCATGGATCCATAACATAAGAAATATGGATATGGTTGCAGGTATTGATGATGAGGTTAATATTAGATTAATGAGGCTTTTTAACGAAAAAGAAGGGCATAAAAAACTTATTGAAAACGGAGTTGATTCTCAGCTTGTTGCGAAACTTGATTTGCTTGGAATTTCATCAATTGCCAATTTGATGGGAGCAATAAAAATGGCAAAATACTACGAAATGAATGAAGATGATGTTGTATTTACGATTGCAACCGATTCGATGGAAATGTATAAATCAAGAATGAAAGAAGAAAATGAAAGGCTTGGAGAATATACTAAAACCTCAGCAGCTGTTGATTATGAAGGCAGATTGCACGGAATTTCAACAGATCATATCTTAGAGTTAAATTATTATGACAAAAAGCGTATTCATAATTTGAAATATTTTACATGGATTGAGCAACAGGGAAAAACTGTTGAAGAATTGAATGCACAATGGTACGATGAAAATTATTGGAAATCGCGTTATGCAAAAGTAGCTGAATGGGATGAAGAGATTCTGGAATTCAATAAACGGACGGGTGTGATTAAGGAATACTTGTAAAATGAACAAATAAAGCATTATGAGGGTTATATAGGTTTTAGATTAAAATGATGAAGATAATAATGAGAATGAATCAAATGCAGTTAACCACAAAGTAGCACTAAGGATTTCACCAAGACACACAAAGGTTGATGCCAGATAATTCGTTACTTTGTGCTCCTTTGTGACGTACTTTGCGCGCCTTTGTGGTAAAATTTACGCTTTTGAGATAGTCTCTATTATACCTATAATCAGATGAGGAAAAAAAGGGATAATTAGTAACAAATCAAAAAATGAATAACTCAAAATTCTATTACAAATGTGTTGACTGTGGTGCTACCTATGATAAGTTGCAAGTAATGTACTTATGTCCGATGTGCGATAAACTAAACTCACCAAAGCTACCTCCAAAAGGGGTTCTGAAAACTGTTTTCGATTATCAAAAATTAATAAATAGCGGAATTGATTTTGCAAAATTATCTCATAATAATTTTATGGATCTTATGCCTTTTAAGGAATTTGGGAGTCTTCCAAACCTCAGAATAGGCAGAACACCTCTTTACAATTATCGCGCATTTGGTAGTCCTGGTTCGTCCTATAATATTTTCCTAAAAGATGATTCTCAAAACCCAACTTATTCTTTTAAGGATCGGGCTTCATCAGTAGTCTCAGCATATGCCATGGAAAATGATATAGACACAATTATAACAGCTTCAACTGGAAATGCAGGTTCTTCGTTGGCTGGGATTTGTGCTGCCCAGGGACAAAAGGCAATTATAATTGTTCCCGAATCAGCACCTGCTGCAAAGCTCACACAAATACTAATGTACGGAGCAACAATAATTCCTGTTAAAGGAACTTATGATGATGCATTTGATCTTAGTATAAAGGCCACTAAAGAATTTGGGTGGTATAATCGCAATACTGCTTTCAATCCCTTAACTATCGAAGGCAAAAAAACTGTTTCATTTGAATTATTTGAACAGTTGAATTACACTGTTCCTGATAGAATTTTTATCCCAGTTGGCGATGGGGTAATAATTTCAGGGGTTTATAAAGGATTTGAAGATTTGCTCAATCTCAAAATTATTGATCATATACCTACTATCGTAGCTGTACAATCTGAAAAAAGCGATAACCTTGTTAGAAATATTGGAGCAAATAAATTTATGGCTAAAGCTTGTACAACAATTGCTGATTCAATTTCTGTAGATATTCCCCGTAATTTTTACATGGCTCAAAAGTATATTCAGGAGTATAATGGAGAAACCATAACAGTTTCGGATGCTCAGATTATGGAAGCCTCTTTGTTGCTGTCACAAAGTACAGGATTGTTTACTGAACCAGCAGCAGCAGCAGCATATGCTGGTTTACTAACCTATGAAAGTTCAAACAATTTATCTGAAAATTCAAACAATGTTGTTCTGCTTACCGGAAGTGGATTGAAGGATTTGAAGGCCGTTTCAAGTGTAATAGAGATGCCTAATGCGATTGAACCGATTATTGATGAATTAAAAAAGTTTGTGCCATGATTTTTTTTACTCTAAACAATGAAAAAGAAATTTACGAAGGGAATCCAGATAGTTCACTTTTAGATTTTTTACGATTAGATAAGCACATTACATCCGTTAAAGATGGCTGCTCAGCACAGGCTGCATGTGGTGCGTGTACTGTTGAGATAAATGGAAAAGCAATGCTGAGTTGCGTTGTAAAGATGTCTAGATTACAAGATGCGGAAGTGTTCACTCCGGAAGGATTTCCGCCATATGTGCTTGATACTATTGCAAAAGCAATGGTAAACAAAGGTGCAGTACAATGCGGTTTTTGTACTCCGGGTTTTGTTAGTCGTACTAAAGTGTTGTTACAGGATAAGCCAAGGCCAACTATAGAAGAAGTTCAAAAAGCAATAAAACCACATATATGCCGATGTACTGGATATAAAAAGATTGAGGAAGCAATTCGATATGCAGGTGAAGCAATTTATAGTAATGAAAAGCTGGAAATAACATCTACGTCTGGAAAAGTAGGGGTATCACATCCCAAATACGATGCATATAATACTGCCATTGGAGCTCGTGATTTTGTGGATGATATTTACACCGAAGGAATGTTATTTGGAGCTTTGAAATTTTCTGATCATCCCAGGGCTAAAGTTATTAAGATTGACACATCTAAAGCTTCTAATTATCATGGAGTTAAAAGGGTTTTTACTGCAAAAGATATTCCCGGTGAACAAAAAGTAGGATTAATAATAAATGATTGGCCCATAATGATCGCCAAAGGTCAGATCACAAATTATATTGGCGATGTGATTGCCGGAGTAGTTGCTGAAACTGATAAAATAGCTCGTGAAGCAATTGAATTAATTGATATTGAGTACGAGATATTTGAACCTGTAACTGATGTTTTTAAGGCAATTCATGCGGATAGGATTCATCCGGAAAGACCAAATAACTTTGAAACAACAAGCTTTAAAATTGGGAAAGCTGATAAAGCATTAATGGACTCTGCTTTTTATAGTTCTGGAAACTATGAAACTCAAAGAGTTGAGCATGCTTTCATGGAAAAGGAATCTGCTATCGCTCTGCCAGATAACAATGAAGGAATAGTTTTATATAGTCAAAGCCAGGGAATATATGAGGATCGTAGGCAGGTGGCAATGGTGTTAGGTTTGCCCGAAGAAAAAGTAAGGGTTATCCTTGTGCCTAATGGAGGTGGATTTGGGGGTAAAGAGGATTTAAGTATTCAGGGGCAAACGGCTTTGTTTGCTTACTTGTTACAAAAGCCAGTAAAAATTACACTTCACCGTGAGGAATCGATTAGGTTGCATCCAAAACGTCATCCTGTTTTTATGAACATTTCAATTGGAGCTGACAAAAATGGTAAGTTAACTGCACTAAAACTCAGGGCTGTTGGTGATACCGGAGCTTATGCATCTGTAGGAGCGAAGGTTATGGAACGAGTTGCAGGTCATGCTAGCGGGGGTTATTATATTCCGGAGATTGATATCGAAGCTAAAACGGTTTATACTAATAATATTCCGAGCGGTGCGATGCGGGGATTTGGCGCTAATCAGGTTGCCTTTGCTCTGGAAAGCTGTATTGATGAAATTTGTAAAAAAGGAGGTTTTGACCGATGGCAGTTCAGGTGGGATAATGCACTTGTTGATGGACTTACTACTTCAACCGGCCAAAAATTAAAGGGTGTTGGAATTAGGGCATGTTTGGAGGCGGTTAAGGATGATTTTTATAATGCCAGGTTTGCCGGACTTGGCTGTGCCATAAAAAATTCCGGTGTTGGTAATGGGATGATTGATGAGTCTAAGGTTATTATTGAAATTATAAGTGACAAGAATGTTATTCTGAAACATGGCTGGACCGAAATGGGGCAAGGAGTCCATAACATGGCTCTTCAAACTCTTTGTCAGGAAACAGGAATTAATCCGGATATTATTGAAGTAGTTGTTGATACGGATGCACAAATTAAAACAGGAATGACAACTTCTTCGAGGGCAACAGCACTTGTTGGTTTGGCAGTTATTAATGCTGCTGAAAATTTTAAATCTGATCTATTAACATGCTCGTTAGATGAATTATCAGGAAAAACATACAAGGGTGAGTTTGTTTGCGATTGGACAACTAAACCAGGATTGGGGAAGGATAACCCAAAAATACACTATTCATATGGGTATGCAGTACAGCTGTGTGTATTGGATGAAGTCGGCAATATTTCTAAAATAGTAGCAGCGCATGATGCAGGGAAAATAATGAATCCAATGCTTTTCGAGGGACAAATTGAAGGCGGTGTTCATATGGGGCTTGGTTATGCCCTATCCGAAGAGCTTCCTATGATAGATGGTTTTTTGGTAAGCGATAAGATGAGAAAATTAGGAATTCTTCGCGCTCACGAAACTCCTGAAATTATTGTAAAAGGCGTTGAAGTTAAAGACCCAATTGGACCATATGGTGCTAAAGGAATTGGTGAAATTGGACTTGTCCCAACAGCAGCAGCCGTGGCTAATGCTTTTTGTGATTTTGATGGAATAAGGAGGATGAAGTTGCCATTGAAAAGGATTGAGTGAAGTAGGAAGTAGGAAGTCGGAAGACAGAAGTCGGTGATTTGGGAATAATTAGTTTGATAAAGAAAGATGCAATTTACAATTGGTATTATATAGGAAATAATAATTGGGCAATCTGGATTTATTGGATAAAAAATAACTAAAAAAATACTTATGATGATTGCATTTAGGAAAAATATCAAGTAATCGTTATTATCTATAATATTAAATAGCTGATGACTTCAGGCTTCTGTCTTCGGACTTCCGTCTTTAGGTTTCGATCTTCCAACTTAAAAAAACATAAATCATGTCAATAATACTTAAAAATACAACATTCATCGATTGGAGAACCCTCTTTTTGTCAAAAACAAACATTGTGGTTAGAGAAGGAGAAAAAGGCAGTTTGAATTTCCATCCTTCTTTTGAGGAGATAGTTGTTTCTTCCGAAGATGAGATAATAGATTGTTCAGGTAAATTCGTTACAAAATCATTTGCAGTTGGTCACCATCATGCTTATTCTGCATTAAGCAGAGGAATGCCTGCACCTAACCATCCAATTAATAACTTCGTAGAAAAACTGAAATACATCTGGTGGAATCTTGACAAAGCTCTTGATAAAGATACTATTGAAGCGAGTGCATTGGCTACGGCTATTGCCTGTGCTAAAGCGGGTGCAACATTTTCCATCGATCATCATGCTTCCCCAAATTATATTGAGGGATCACTTAATATAATAGCAGAAGCATTCAACAAGGTTGGAGTTGGTCATCTGTTGTGTTATGAAATTACAGATAGGGATGGTATCGGCAAGGCTCACAAAGGCTTATACGAAACAGAGGATTATTTGAAAAATAATCAAGGACTTGTTGGATTGCATGCTTCTTTTACTGTGGGGGATTCTACCCTTAGCAAAGCAGTTCATCTTATGAAAAAGATGAATTCAGGGATTCATGTGCATGTTGCAGAAGACGAATATGATCAGATACAATGCGCTAGCCAATATGGTAAACGTGTTGTAAACAGACTTATGGATTCAGGTTTACTAAATTCTTCAAAAACCATTCTTGCACATTGCTTACATATAAATGATGAGGAACGAAAGTTGATAGGAAATTCACCATGTTATGTTGTGCAAAATACCGAAAGCAATTTGAATAATAATGTAGGATATTTTAATTCAAGAGGACTTGGGGATAACGTGATGCTTGGTACAGATGGAATGCATAGCGATATGGTTCGTAGTGCTCAAGCTGCTTATTTTGTAGGTCAGGGGAAAGACCAAATGGATTTCCTAACATCTTATTACAGATTCAGAAAGGTTCATAACTATTTAAGTAGTAATAGTTTTGATGGAGATGGCGAAAATAACCTTGTAGTATTAGATTATGATTCGCCAACTGAACTTAATGATGAAAATTTTTTCGGTCATTTTATTTATGGATTTTCCTCAAAAAATGTACAGCATGTTATTTCAAACGGAGAGGTTATTGTGAAAGATAGGATTGTTCAAACTATTGATGAGGATGACGTGCTAAAATACACAAAAGAACAAGCATCGAGGTTATGGAACAAGTTGTAATTGTACAATAACTAATCATCCAATGACCAATATTATTTTGGCAGTTTCCTTATTAACATTAATCCATCTCTAACCGATAGCATTACTTGTTCCACATCTTTATCCTGATTTACGTGATCATTAAATTTTTGAATTGCCTTGGTTTCCTTGTCAGGGTTTATTTTGTTTAATACTTTGCCGCTCCATATTACATTGTCGGCAATTATATAGCCTCCCGGATGAAGTTTTTCTTTTACCAGTTCGTAATACTCAGTATATTGTTCCTTATCAGCATCAATAAACACTAAATCGAAAGTGTCGTTTATTTTGGGTATTTCGTTTATTGCATCTCCTATTATTACTTCAATTTTACTACTTGATTCTGATAGTCTGATATAATTTAGTATGAATTCCTCCATTTCCACATTGGATTCAATGGTGTATAGTTTTCCGGTTGGAGTTAATCCCTTAGCTAAACATAGGGCTGAATAACCTGTAAATGTACCAATTTCGAGTATCCTTTCAGGTTTAATCATGGTTGCCAGCATCTCCAAAAATTTTCCCTGTACTTTGCCAGAAAGCATCCTTGGCATAGTAGTCTTTATATTAGTTTCACGATCAAGTGAGTATAACAATTCATCCTCATCACTTGTATGGTACTCAATATATTTTTCTAATTCTGGATTTAGCATAATTATGATATTGTTAATGTTATAGTCTTGAAATCAGCCTTCAGCGGTATAAATAAGTGTACTTAGTTGGGATGGGTTAAAAATATCTTCAGCAACTTCCAATATTTGCTTTGAAGTTATTTTTTCAATATCAGCAATGATATCTTCAATCGATTTTACTCTTGGTTTATGTAGATACACTTTTGCAATGCCCAACATCTCATTTACAAATGATTCACCAGAAATAGCTAGCTGTCCGGTTATTTGACGTTTGGCTCTATGTAATTGCATTGTTCCTAATTGGGTAGTGCTTAGGTTTATTAATTCCTTCTTTACAAGCGCAATACTTTTGTCAACATGCTTGCTGTCGGCTCCTATGTATATATTAAAAACACCAGTATCCGAATAGGGTTGATACATTGATTCGATAGAGTAAGCATAGCCGTATTTTTCTCTAATTATCATGCTTAATCGTGAATTTAAAGCTGGTCCTCCAAGTAAATTACTTAATAACAGAAGTGGTAGTTTATTGGGATGTGTTCTGGAATAGGCTATGTTCCCAATCATACAATGCGATAAATATGAATTTTTCGATTTCACTAATTCACTGGGTTTGTATGAAGTATGTGATACGCGTGAAAATGTGTTTTTTGATGCTGGAATGCAACCAAAATACTTTTCAGCCAACAACACAAGTTTAGAAAATTTGATTTGACCCACAGAGGCAATAACCATTTGTTCGGTGCTATACTTTGATTTGATAAATCTTAGAATATCCTTTCTTTTTATTGATTTGATATTATTAATACTTCCCAGTATGTTTCTTCCTAATGAATGACCTGTAAATATCAGATCCTCAAAATCATCAAAAATTAACTCACCAGGGCTATCATTGTATGAGTTAATTTCATCGATAACAACATCTTTTTCCTTATCCAACTCTTTTTGCGGGAATATTGAATTAAAGGCAACATCAGCAAATAGTTCCAGACTATGGTTGTAATATTGTGATAGGAAGGATGCATAAATACAGGTTTCTTCTTTTGTTGTATATGCATTTAGTTCACCACCCACATTTTCTATCCTACTTAATACATGGTATGCTTTTCGCTTATTAGTTCCCTTAAAAATTAAATGTTCTATCAGGTGGGCAATACCATTCTCATTTTCTTCCTCATCTCTCGACCCTGTATTAACCATTAACCCACAATGGGATACAGTGCCGGCAATTTGACGATGAATTATTTTGATGCCGTTATTTAAGGTGTGATATTGATATTCCACGTATTATTTTTTTCGGCAAATGTAACTAAAGAGTTTTTAAACTGGGAATACAAATTTTCGTTAAAAAAATCAGCTTTGTTTACATTGGTTACTCCAATTGTACTATTTTTGACTATGAGTATTTTTTCGAAATTGGTAAATATTAAAATTCTATCAACACGAAAGCGTAGATTTCAACACAGTCTGCTTTTGTTCTCATTGAATTTCATTTTTGTTTTCATTATTGGCTTGGCGCCCAATAGTAGTTGGATTCCGGAATTATACAGCATAACTGTTTCAGGAATATTTTTTGCTGCAGTTATTAGTATTTCTGATAGGCATATTCGATATCTGTATTTTGCTGTTATATTGACTATATTCACATGGGTATCAACCTATTTGAGGCTTGATTTCATACTCCATTTAACTTCATTTATCACCATTATTTTCTTCATCTATATAATTGTTATTTCAATTATTAGAATATCCGGAAGTAATGATGTTGGCAGCCTTGAGTTTTTACGGTCGGTAAATATGTACTTTTTAATTGGTATTGTAGGAGCAATTGTGTTTCGAACATTATATGCTACTGATCCTTCAAGTATTAATATTAGTGATAAAGATGTTCTTGCCAGTACCGATCTTGTATATTTTAGTTTCGAAACAATCACCACATTGGGTTATGGCGATATAACGCCTAACTCGCCTCTTGCTAAAAATGTTGCGGTATTCTTAAGTTTTGCAGGTCAATTATATCTTACAATGATAATAGCCTTGCTGATGGGTAAATATCTGCAAGGATCGATGATGGAATCCAAATCAAACAATAATGATCCTCCTCGAGAACCTACAAATCCTCAATAATCAATATAAGATGGTAGATATCTACTTTCTATCTTCAAGTTTTATGGATACTGATTTTACTAAAAATGTAGTGCCAATAATAGTAAATCCAACGGCATCAAAAATCAATAATCTTATATCAGAAGTTATAAATCCAAAATAAAATAAGCCATGAAAAAAAGTAGCAACAAATAACCCTGTTGAAGCGTCAATAAAAGAATTACGACGCATTTTGGCCATTCCAACAAAAAATCCCATCGAAATGGCAAATACTAGATTAGCAATGGGAAATGTATATAAGAATAACGTAAAATTGTGAAATTTGTCAGTTGAACCAATAATACCGAAAGCATAAAGCACAGAGGTGACCATCGAAAATCCTAGTCCTATATAAATGGAGTATATTACACCTTCAAGAGGGCCACTAAAGTTTTTTAATTTGAAAAATGAGAATTTTAATGGAATAAATTTTGCAAACTCAGAACTAAATGCGATAACAACAAAAACAAAAAATGCCATCCTACGCATATTTTTGTAATTACCATCCCATCTCAATTCTATAAGGTAGTTGGCTATATATAAGATAATTACACTAATCATCCCTAATAATATTGCATTCCGAATATTCACAAAGCTTTTTATTGAAAATTTAAACTTTAGATATAGAATTGTTATAACAATAAGTGCCGGTGAAATAGCTAAAGAAAGAAGGTTAACAATGCTCATATGGGTATGGTATTGATGAATTATTGATCAAATATAATAAATGTTTGTAATTTCGCTACTTTAAATAATGTATTTAGTAATGTCGAAGGTAAAAATCAATAAACTAAGCGATAAGGAAAAGAGGGAAATGGGTATTTTAACATGGCCAATATGGGAAAAAGAAATATCTAGATTTAGTTGGACATATTCAGAAAATGAACAATGCTATATTATTGATGGTGAGTTCACAATAGAAACCGATGAAGGAAATTTCAGCGCTTCTGCGGGAGACTTTGTCATTTTTAAAAAAGGATTGTCTTGTGTTTGGGATATAAGAAAACATGTTAAAAAATATTATAATTTTTCATGACAATTACTCGTGAAGGTAGAGTCCTTAAATCTACCGGCAGTTGGTACTCGGTAATGGATAATGCCGGAGGGTTGATTGATTGCAGATTAAAAGGGCTTTTTAGAACAAAGGGAATAAGAGCAACCAATCCCATAGCAGTTGGTGATACAGTTGGTTTTTTTCAATCGGTTGATGAAAAAACAGGAGTAATTACCAAAATTTATCCTCGTAATAATTACATAATTCGAAAAGCAACTAACCTATCGAAAGACACACATATAATTGCTGCCAATATTGATCAGGTTATAATTATTGTTTCGCTAGTTCAACCACGTACTTCAACTGGATTTATTGATAGAATTTTAACCACAGCCGAAGCTTATCATATTCCTGCAGTAATTATTATCAATAAAATTGATCTTTATGATAATGAAATCAATCAAAAACTTGATTTAATCAAGAGTACATATGTTAATGCTGGTTACTCGGTTCACCTGACTTCGGTTCCTGAAAAAATAGGGCTTGGTGTTTTTGAGTCAATTCTTACTGATAAAATAAGTCTGCTATCAGGTCATTCGGGGGTAGGGAAATCAGCACTAATAAATTCTGTTGATTCTAATCTAAATCTTAGGACAGGTGAAATATCAGAATATCATAATAAAGGAACTCATACAACTACCTTTGCTACCATGTTTCCACTTAAATTTGGTGGATTTGTTATTGATACTCCCGGTATAAAAGAGTTTGGCCTGGTGGAATTTGAAAAGGTTGAGCTTGGTCAGCGTTTTCCTGAAATAAGGGGAGTAATGCATAATTGTAAATTTAATAATTGTGTTCATATAAATGAGCCTGGATGTGCAGTTATTAAAGCTGTTACAAATGGAGAAATTGCTGATTTCAGATATATTAATTATTTAAATATGCTCGAATCACTAACTAATAAAATTAAATGATTGCATCAAGATTAATAGATGAAGATATTTTAGCACTAAGCTCAAGTGATAGTATTGGTGAGGCCTTAAGTAGGATGAATGAATATAAAGTATCACATTTTCCGGTTGTTAATGGAGAGCAGTTTCTTGGCCTTATATCCGAAAAGGACATTGAAGATTTTGAAAATCATGATGTGGAACTGAAAAAAGAATTTATCCATTTCGATAAACATTATGTAAATGTGCAACAATACATATATGATATTCTTAAAATGGCATATACTCAAAAGCTAACTATTGTACCTGTTGTTGATGATGATGGACGCTATATTGGATGTATAACTCAACGTGATATTGTTAACTTCTTTTCAGAAACCATGTCGGTAGATTATCCCGGTGGTGTGATTGTTCTTGAACTAAGTATCAACGATTATAGCTTAACCGAGATTGCAAATATTGTTGAAACTAATGATGCCAAAGTACTTAGCTCACACATCGTGTCTGAAGTAAATTCTACTAAAATAGAAGTGATTATTAAGGTAAGTAAAATTAATATTGGCCCAATATTACAAACGTTTGAGCGCTTTGGTTATAAGGTAGTTGCTTCCTTTCAGGAGAGTATTAACTATGATGAGTTAAAGGATAATTATGATTCTTTGATTAATTATCTAAAAATTTAATATGAAGGGAATTTCACATTTCTTATTGGTTTCATTTTTTTTTATTTCAAGTTGCACATCCCTATTTGCTATTGATGAAAATTCAGACACACTTGTTGTTATAAAATCTATAACTCTTGAAGGGAATAAAATAACAAAGGACAGAATTATCCTACGTGAAATTGAATTTGAAGTAGGAAGCATTCTTAAAGTGTCAACACTTGATAGTTTGATTATTAAAAGTCAACAAAACTTAATGAATCGCTCATTATTTAATTTTGCTACCATAACTAAAAGCATTGAAAGTAATGAGTGTAATGTTAATGTAAAGGTAATTGAAAGATGGTATATATGGCCAATTCCCATATTGCAATTTGCTGATAGAAATATAAATGCATGGCTCGACAAGAAGGATTTTGGCAGAATTAATTACGGAATAGATTTAAATATTGAGAATTTCCGTGGCCTGATGGAAAACTTTAGTATTATACTTCAAATTGGATATGATGTTAAACTTGGATTTAAATGGAAAACGCCATACCTTACAAAAAATCAAATTTTTGGAATCGGTATCGATGGATCGGTGAAGTTAAACCATGAAGTTGCTTTCAAAACTGTAAATAATGAAGAGCTATTTTATAACTCACCATCAGGATATGCCCAACGAAACATAACAACGAGCATTGATTTAACTTTCCGTCTCAAGTACAATTATTTACATGGTTTTAGTATTAGATTTAATCAGTTTATTTTTCAGGATACTATATTTAAACTAAATCCTGACTTTGCATCATCTGTACAGGAGTTTAATTATTTTACAATAGACTATGGTTTTAAACTCAACTTTCGTGATTATAATCCTTACCCTTTAGCTGGTTTTTATTTTGATGTAAGTGTAAGTAAAAAGGGATTTGGAGTTTTTGGTGATGAGGTTAATAACATCTCCCTAAATGCTAAATTCGATCATTATTTTAATATTTACAGGAGATGGTATTTTGCATATAATCTAAGTGCTCAGATCGCAAATGAAAATCAGCGATTACCATATTTCATTAAATCAGGACTTGGTTATCATCCAAATGATATTCGTGGTTATGAATTATTTGTTGTTGATGGTCAGCAGATAGGGATTGTTAAATCAAATCTGAAATTTGAATTATTGCCCCGAACCACTTTCAAAATAAAATGGATAAAATCAACAAAGTTTAGCGATGCATTTATTGCTATGTATTTAAATATATTTTTCGATTTAGCTTACGTTAGCGATATTTATGCAAATGGAATAAATCCATTGGCTAATCAATTTCTCTATGGAACAGGCATTGGACTTGATATCATTTCATATTATGATGTAGTTCTTCGCTTAGAAGGATCAGTAAACAAACAAAATAAAACGGGATTTTTTATAAGTTTTGTTGCTCCAATCTAAAAGGTTTTTTGTGAAAAGAATATAAGCATAAAGAAGATAAAACTATAAAGATGAAGAATTATCAGCGCATTTTGATGTTTAGTTGGTATAACTCCTATTCCCAAACATCAACCTAAGTTAAAAAAAGTTAACTCGCCTATTTCAAATAATTCTTCTGGGTTTTTAAGTTACATTTGCCGTTAAAATACGCTTAATATGAAAGTGGCATTATTTGGTAAGGTATATGCTGATAATCAGAAAGATTACTTGCAATTACTTATTGATGAGTTGACAAAAAGAAACTCGGATATTTGTATATACGAACCATATTATAAGGCTATTGCCAAGGAAATTAATTTGAGTAGTAATATATCTGTTTTTAATTCGAATCTGGATATTAAAAATAAAGTTGATATGTTGTTTTCTATTGGCGGTGATGGCACAATGTTGGATACAGTCCCGATTGTTCGGAATTCTGGAATACCAATACTTGGGATCAACTTAGGACGTCTTGGGTTTTTATCAAGCGTTAGTAAATCAGAGATTCAAGAGGCTGTTAATTGCGTATTTAATGGCGATTATTACATCGATAAACGAGCTTTACTTCAATTAATCGAACCCAAAAAATTGTTTGGTAACGTTAATTATGCATTAAATGACCTTACAATCTATCGTAATAATGCTACTTCTCTAATTATTGTTCATGTTTTTATAGATGATAAATTCCTGAATTCATATTGGGGTGATGGTTTAATTGTGTCCACTCCAACCGGCTCAACTGCATATTCATTGAGTGTTGGCGGTCCAATTGTAACCCCAGGTTCGAAAAACTTCATTATTGCCCCCATCGCTTCCCATAACCTTACTGTACGTCCCATTGTGTTGCAGGATTCGAGTATTATTAAAATAAAGATCGAAGGACGCGAGGATAAATACCTTATGTCGATGGATTCAAGACATTCTACTATAAGTAAGAATGATGAAATAATAATAAAGCGTTGTAGTTTCAATGTTAACTTAGTTCAAATGAACAATCAAAACTTCTATTCAACAATCAGAGAAAAACTGAATTGGGGTGTTGATAACAGGAATTAATATGTTTAAATAATATTTGGTAAAATATTTAGTTTGTTATGTGTTGATTCATACCTAATAATACATGTTACAGATAACTAAAAAAGTGATATTTTTGCCGCTCGAATTTAATATGATACACCAATCTCTAAAATATAGATTATTACACATGACTAAAGGTCTTGTTGTGCTAATATGTGTTATCATTTTTTCAGGAAGTTTATATTCCCAAACTCTTGAAGTTGGCGGATTTGTAGGCACCTCATACTATCTTGGCGAACTAAATCCTGCTATACCTTATAACCAAACACAATTGGCATATGGTGGGTTAGCACGTTATAATCTTAATGAGAGATGGGCAATAAAGTTTTCTTACTATAGAGGAAAAGTTCAGGGAAGTGATGTTACCGGAGGATCGGTTAAAAACCGTGATCTGAATTTTAAGTCGAACATTAATGATTTTTCGTTAGTGGCCGAATTTAATTTTTGGGAATATTTTACGGGAAGTAAAAAGAGTTATTTTACGCCATTCTTATTTGGAGGTATTTCTTATTTTACTTTTAAATCTACCAACTTTAGTGGAGTTGCACTACAGCCTATGGGAACTGAAGGTCAAAATATTGGCTTTGCCGGGAGAAGCCCCTATAATAGATATAGTTTTGCTTTCCCATTTGGATTTGGTGTAAAATATAGCATTAACCAGCGTCTTGGATTAACTTTTGAATGGGGAATGCGCAAAACTTTTACCGACTATATCGACGATATAAGCACAACATATTATTTAAAGGGTGAGGATATTAATCCTGTTAACGC
>JABMPH010000350.1 GCA_013203805.1 Bacteroidota bacterium
CGAACCCTAATTAATATTATTATTGGGATAATCTTTTTATCACATCCGGCCATTACTGCACAAATGTTACCCATTATTTTTGGATTTTGGATGATATTTGTTGGTGTGTCGACTTTCTTTAATGGAATTAGAGAAAAAAGCGGTAATGCACCCGGTGGATTAATTGATATGTTACTTGGAGTATTAATAACAATTGGCGGAATATGGGTTAGCTATAATCCAGCAGTGGAAGCAGCAATGTTAACTTGGGTAATGACGTTAATATTTATTTTTTACGGCGTTTACTTTGTTATAATTTCACTTCAGTTATCGAAGAGAAAGTAGTTGGTTATATGAACAAGGTGTTTCTATTAATTGACTTTTATGTTTTCACAAACATATAATATCTAACGTATCACAACTAACTAAAAACATTGCACCAATTTTTAATCATCTCCAACCCGTAATCTGTCATTATTGATTCTGGATGAAACTGAAGTCCGATTATATCATAATTGATATGTCGGATTGCCATATTTAATCTATCTTCATCCCTAACAATTATCTCTAGTTCTTTAGGGAGAGTTGACTCGTCAATATTCCAAGAATGGTAATGACCAATATAGAAATGATCTGGGATACCTTTAAAAATATCATCTCGAATAATTACTTGAGCTTTGTTTTTAATGCCATGCATCGGCTCTTTCATTTGGGTTAGTTTAGCGCCAAATAGTACTGCAATAGCTTCATTACCCAAGCAAACACCGAGGATTGTTTTTGTTGTGTAGAATTTAGATAGAAACCACATCAATTGACCAGCCTCTTTCGCAATACCTGGTCCTGGTGAAATCAATACTTTATCAAAATCGTGAGGTTTAAGTTGATCTAATTTATCATTTTTAACAATTATATAGTTAGTTATTCCTGCTTGTTCTACGAGTTGGACAAGGTTATAAGTAAAGGAATCATAATTGTCGATAATGAGTAGTTTCACAGTCAAAATGTTTATGCAAATGTAGTGTTTAGGTTATGATTAGTAATTATTCTTCAGCTTATATATACTCGAATCCACTAAAATGAATATGAAACCCCTACTCTTGGACTAAGGTTTACCTTGTCCCAAACATTGATTTGCATTCCTAAATCAAATCCAAATTTTCCCACATTAAAAGTTACGCCACTACCAAATGTGATTTCATAGATGATTTTATTTCTTTTAAGTTAATAGGTTTAATAAAATATCTAACACAAAGTAAAGCAAGTATTTGGTTAATAGATGTTAAGCAATGGTAATAAAGGTTAAAAGTAGTTTTGAGGATTTTTAAGGATAAACCGTCAAATGTGTATTTTTGATAAAATTTTTGTAACGATGCTTCAAGGTGTTATCAATAAGATGAATGAACTAGGTAAGAATGGCACTCCATTTTTGTTTATTATTGACTATGATATGGATAAGCCTATTGTAATACCTATTGATGATATAAACACTGATTCCATTTTATATTCACTCAATGGTGTAAGCAATAACATTGAAGAAATGGCAATTAATAACCTTCTGGAATTTGAATCTTTTCCTGTTTCAAGAGAAAGATATGACAATGCGTTTAACTATGTTCAAAAACATATATCTCATGGGGATTCGTTTTTACTAAATCTTACTATGCCAAGCACGGTTAGTACAAATTTGACTTTGAAGGAAATATATTATTCCACTAAGGCAAAATATAAGCTCTGGCTGAAAGATCATTTTGTGGTGTTTTCACCTGAGATTTTTGTTCAAACTAAGGGTCGCAAAATAAGTTCATTTCCAATGAAAGGAACCATAGATGATTCTTTTCCCAATGCAGAGCAAAAATTACTTAATAGTAAAAAGGAATTAGCCGAACACTACACAATTGTTGATTTAATTCGTAACGATTTAAGCATGGTCGCCAAAAACGTAAGAGTTGAAAAATTCAGATTCATCGACAACATTGCTACTCATAGAGGAGGATTATTACAAATGAGCTCAGAGATATCAGGCGATTTGCCCGAAAATTATAGAGAGTATCTGGGAGATATTATATTTAAAATGCTGCCGGCCGGATCCATTTCAGGGGCTCCCAAAAAGAAAACCTTGGAAGTCATTAAAGAAGCTGAACAATACAAACGGGGTTATTACACTGGCATTATTGGGATTTTTGATGGTGAAAATATTGATAGTGGTGTTATGATAAGGTATATCGAACAAACAGAAAACGGCTTAGTTTATAAAAGTGGAGGGGGAATTACATCTCAAAGTAATGTGGATGAAGAATATCAGGAATTGAAGGATAAAATATATATTCCGATTAATTAGCCCAGATTATACGGATTTGTAAGCCATATGTGAAGTGTAATGGATTTTTAATCCATCTATTTTTCGAATCGATAATGTTTAAAGAGCAATAACAATAAACCAAAATATGAGATATGTGGCTGGTATTGTTTCTAATAATTTAGATAAATAAGCAATGCAATTACTTGAAACCATACGTGTTGAAAAAGGGAGGTTCTTAAATCTTGATTATCATCAGGATAGGATGAATAATACACGAAGGGTACTATTTAATTGTACAAATGAAATTGATCTTCTTTCAGGTTTATTGAACTCATCTATTCATCCCGATGGTCAGATTCAAAAATGCCGTGTTGAGTACAACAAAGAAGTTAGAAAAATAGAGTTGTTGCCATATCAACTTCCTTCCATAAAGAGTTTAAAAATGATAGTATGCAACGATATTGATTATGGATTTAAGTACCTAAATCGTGACAGGATTAATGAACTATTCGCTCAAAAAGATGAAGCCGATGATATTATTATTATCAAAGATGGTATGATTACCGATTCATCGACTACTAACCTGTTGTTTTTTAATGGAAAACATTGGGTTACTCCAACCACACCATTGCTCAAAGGAACTCAGAGAGCATTTCTATTGGAAAGGGAGGTAATACAAACAGCTATTATTTGCCCAACCGACTTGCAATATTTTGAAAAAGTTAGATTGATAAATGCAATGATAAAGTTTGATGATGAGGTTGATGTGAAAATTGGTGAAGTCTTCACATAGTTTATTAATCTTAAATGGAGGAGATGTTTCACTATGTTACCAATGACAATGCTTTGTAAATCGCAGTATATTAATAACATGCTGTTTTTAGACAAATTACTTATTACATGAAATAACAATGATCAAACCACAAATAACAAATAAATTATAAAGCCCAATATTCAATAGTTTTAATATCATTTGAAATATAATTATTGCAGATTGAGATTTACCTGCCTGCAAGTAGCCGCTTCGGCAAAGGCAGGTTTGAGATTTAACAATTGAAATTTGGAATTTTTGTCATCATACAATGTGCGCCTATTTTTCAGGGAGTGTTGGGTCTCAACATGACAAAAAAGAACCACTAATCAACCACAACTATTCCGACAGCTCGTTTTTCAATTAAGGTTACTTCCAATTGCCTTTTTTCTTCTGAAGTTAGTATAAATGGATTACCCTTTATAATTAATAATTTTAGGTTTGGTTTTTCCATTAGTTTCCATGGGAAATGATCTATATTATTTTCCTGTATATCAACTTCATATAGGGCTTTCATACCTGACATCTCCGGTATTGAAAAAAGGTTATTGTAGCTTATATCTAAAATCTCCAGACTCGGCAGCTCTATAATCCACCCTGGAATATTTGCCAATCGATTGTCGTGGATATAAAATGCCCTTAACTTATGAAGTGACCTCATTGTATCGGGTAATACTTCTATATTGTTATATGCCAGAAATAGTATTTTAAGATCTTGCAGATTACCAATCTCGATTGGGATTTCATCGATATTATTGTAATAAAAATCAATTATTTTCAGATTGGTTAAGGAGGTTATTTGAGATGGAATATTATTGAACTCATTTTTGTAGAATATTACTGACTCCAGACTATCAAGCAGGGCAAAATTTTGAGGTAGACTGCTAATTTTATTCTTTGATAGATTAAGATTTTTAATGCTCTTGAGGTCTTCGATATTTTCCGGAAGTTCAGTAATTTCATTTCCTGCGGCAACAAGGATTTCAATATTTGAAAGTCGTTTAACATCATTTTTTGTTAGTTTTAATCTATTAAAGTTAATTTCAATGGATATTAATGCTGGCATTTTTCTGATAAATCGAGGGATCCTCTTAACTTTATTTCGGTTTTCCGAAAACGGTGTTGACTGATTCTGATTTATTGATAAAGTTGTGAGCTTTTTAAGTTTGAGGATCGACCTGGGGATTCTTTTAAAATTATTACCACTTAGATCAAGACTTGTAATTTGTGAATCACTTGAGAACCTAATTCGCTTAAGCTCATTATTGCTTAAGTTCAAGCTCTTCAACCTGTCTATTTGAATTGATCTTGCACTAATTTTTTTTAACTTATTATTTGAAGCATTCAAATATGTAATATTGTTAAACTTGCTAATATCAGGCAGCTTCTGTAATTGCATTCCGCTCATGTTGAAGTTACCTGAAGTATCAGTGGGTATACCATCAAACGATCTTAGAAAGGCTATTTGCTTGTTAGTAGCAATGCTGTCAAATCGTGATTGCCACACCTTTAATAATGAATCGTTATTTTGTTTGATTGGGTTTTGACCAATACTTATGTTTGTAATAAAAAAAGTTAGTATTAAGGCGAGAATTGTTTTTTTCATACTTTCACATTATTTACCGTAAAATTATTTATTTTCCCCAAAATTATTGTATGATTAATATACTTAAAAAATTACTTAGAACACTAGCCTGGACGCTGCTTTTTATAATTCTACTTTTTGTTGGTTTTATAGGCTATATAATTCTTACAGATTATCAACCCGATACAATTGAAATTATTGTTGAAAAGGGAACTAATAATGTGGAGGAGTTACAAAATAGTACCTTTTCATTCATAAACTGGAATATTGGTTATGCAGGTCTAGGAAAAGAAATGGACTTTTTTTATGATGGGGGTAAAGGTGTTCGTCCATCAAATAACTTGTCGGAAAAGTATCTTTCTAATATCATAAACTTTATCAAAACAAATGATACTGTAGATTTTTGGTTATTGCAGGAAGTTGATGTTAAGGCCAAGAGAAGTTATCAAGTTAATCAGGTTGAAAAAGTTATTGCAGCCGTAGGAGGGAGTTATGGTGTTTTTGCAAAGAATTATATGTGTCAGTATGTTCCAATTCCAATTAATGATCCAATGGGGTATGTAGAAGCTGGATTAATGACTTTTTCTACTTTCCCTCCCATGGAAGCACATAGGCATGCATATCCATTAATTGCATCATGGCCTGATAAGCTTTTCCTGCTCGACAGGTGTTTCCTTTTAAATAGATATCCGCTTGAAAACGGAAAAGATTTGGTAATTATTAATACACATAATTCAGCATATGTTTACGACAGTGTGTTAAGAATAGAGGAACTACAAATTATTAAAAAGGTGATGTTGGCTGAATATGCAATGGGTAATTATATTATTGCAGGCGGAGATTGGAATCAAAATCCACCCGAATATATGCCATATGGAGATTATAACGGTCATAATTTTAATCCATCGATAGTTAAAATGAACTCAGATTTTATGCCTGAGGGTTGGTTGTGGGCCTACGACGATAGTGCGCCAACAAACAGAAGTAATGATAAACCATACAAAGTTGGTGATAATGAAACTACATGTTTGGATTATTATCTACTAAGTCCAAATATCCAAAAAATAGATATTAAAGTTATCGACTTAAAATTTGAGAATAGTGATCACAATCCAATATATTTAAAAGCTCACCTTATTCCCAATTAAAAATTTATTGTAATTTATTAAAATTTGAAAATGAAACATACCTAAGTAATTCTTATATTGATATTTATTGGATGTCAACTTAGTGGTCAAACTGACAATGACTTTAAAGTTTATTGGGATAATGGTTTTAAGGCTGACAGTAAAGATGGAAACACAAAAATTAAAATGGGGGGGCGCCTACAATATGATGTAATGTGGATTAGTCAGGATGATTCATTGAATAATCATTTTGATGCCAAAAATGGATCTGAATTTAGGCGGGCAAGAATATACACTTAAGGAACGATTTACAATAATATTAAGTTCAAATTTCAAATGGATTTTGCGGAAGGTAATGCTGTTATTAAAGATGCATATATACAACTCACGAAAATTCCTTTTGTGGGAAATATTCGAGTTGGAAATTTTAAAGAACCGTCTGGTTTATCGATGCTTACAAGCTCCAAATACATAACCTTTATGGAGCGCCCGCTTGCCAATGCATTTGATAATGATCGCGATTTGGGGTTTATGCTGTTTAACCAATATTATAAAAAGAGGTTATCGTGGTTTGCCGGTTATTTTCATCCAAATAACAGTACTGCTAAATACGTTGGTAAGGATTATGATTTAGTGTTTAGATTAACCGGTCTTCCAGTTTATAATGTTGAGGGGGGCTACAAGGTGCTTCATCTGGGATCATCATTTGCATACCAATATCGTAGTAACAATGAAGTAAGTTTCAGTTTACGTCCCGAAGCGCATTTAGCTCCTAAATATTTAAATTTGAAAATTGACGAAGTTGATAATATTAACGATATAAACGGAGAATTTCTATTTATCCTTAACTCATTATCGATTGAAGCCGAATATACTCAGGCAAAAGTGAAACCATCATCAACATCAACTTTGAGTAAATCATCATATAGTTTTTATGCCTACTATGCAACCATAAGCTGGTTTTTAACTGGCGAGCATAAAAACTATGTTACATCTAATACATTCTTCGACAGGGTTACACCCCGCAAGAATCTTGGCGAAAATGGGGGTGTGGGGGCATTCGAACTGGCTTTACGTTATTCGTATATGAATCTTGATGACACTGACTTAAACGGTGGGATAATGAGTGATATTACAGGAGGAATAAACTGGTACTTAAATCCAGCCACCCGAATAATGTTTAATTATGTTTATTCGGATGTAAAGAATCTTGGTAAAGCAAACATTTTTCAAATGAGGTTTCAAATAGCATTTTAATTTTTTGTATGTCAATGGCGGTTAATATAGATTACTTTATTTCTCCCTTTGGAGAATTAATAATAGGTGAGTTTGAAGATAGTTTATGTTTATGCGACTGGCGTTACCGAAAAATGCGCAATACCATTGATAATAGGATTAAAACTGGCTTGCAGGCAGATTATTTTGAGCAAGCCTCGCCTATAATTGATGAAACAAAATTGCAGCTTTATGAATATTTCAAAGGTAAAAGAAAAAAGTTTGATATTCCACTCTTATTGGTTGGTACTGATTTCCAAAAAAGCATTTGGCATGCTTTAATGCAAATACCGTGGGGTAATACAGAAACTTATCTTGGCCTGTCGATTAAGCTGGAAAATGAAAAAGCCATTAGAGCAGTTGCTTCCGCAAATGGTGCCAATGCCATTTCAATAATTATTCCATGTCACAGAATCATCGGTAGTGATGGTCGTTTGGTTGGATATGCCGGAGGACTGGCCACAAAATCCAAATTACTTAAATTGGAAAATGCAATTAAAACAACTCAGCTTGATTTATTTGAGGGATAATTTACTTTTTTACCCAAGAAATGAATTGTAAAAATAACTGGAAAGAGAATCTATAGTTTGCGAAAGGGTTATTTAATAATTTTTACTTTTGTAGCAGTAAGTCCTTTTGGGCCATGTTCAACCTCAAAACTCACTAGGTTATCTTCTCTAATTTCTTCAAGAACATTGTTTACATGAACGAACACACTTTCTTTTGTTTCCATATCTTTAATAAACCCATATCCTTTTGAATCATTAAAAAAGGTTACAATTCCCTTTCTTACGGGATCAAATGCTTCACCAGATTCTCGATTAGGAACACCTAGTTGAACATCTTCCGCTTTTATTTTTTTCTTTTTTGTTGGATCAGGCGGCTCCGAAGTAAGCATTCCATTTTCATCAACATAAGCGATCATATCGTCCAAACTACTCTTTTTCTCAACATCTTTTCTGGCCAATTTCTTCTTCTCTTTATCTTTTCTCTTCTTATCCTTCTTATTTCTTACGTCTTTTTTGTTGAATGATTCCTGTGATCTGCCCATATATTTATTGCTCTTTTATTAATTAGTAACGGTTGTTTGTGTTGACTAATAACTTTATTATCAAACTTAATTAACGGTTTTTACGTTAAAGGCAACCAAGCCTTTTTCACCTTTTTTTACTTCGAAAGAAACATCTTCACCTTCTTCGAGTCCACTGAACGGACTGTCTAAACTTGTTCGGTGAACAAATATATCTTCGCCTGCATCTGATATAATAAAGCCAAATCCTTTAACATCATTATACCATTTTACTTTTCCTTTAGCCATTGTACTATCTTAATTTATTAGTATTCTTTTCTTGGTTTGGCTTCATTTACTACAATATCACGATCCTTAAAAAGCGTGCCCCCAAGTTCCTTTATTGCAGTATTAGCCTCATCATCATTATCCATGGTTATAAAACCAAAACCCTTGCTTCTTCCATTAAATTTATCAGTAATTAATTTACAAGAACTTACTTCACCATATTCGGCAAATAGATTCTGCAAATCATTTTCATCTACCTTAAAATTAAGGTTTCCAACATAAATATTCATATCCAAAAAATTTAAAAGTGTTTACCTTACTAATATCAGGAAATTTACATGAAGATTGCAGTAGCTGTTATTAGTATGATTTAAAATTTATTATTTAAAAAGGAGGGCAATTTTAACTAAAAAAGAAAGGTTGATTAGCAAAGAGGCACAGATTTTCAAACATGAAATTTTTGCAAAGGTATGCATTTATTTCCTGATACTACATTTTTGATCACTTTTTGCGCAAAATAAAATTAACTAATAACTTGATTTGGAAAAAAATACATCCTTAGCGATGTAGAAATTGCCACAGTATATTTTTGCTTTGTTACATTCTATAAAACATGATAACTAAACAATACTATATTTGCTTGATACCATACATGAAATAAAATGGAGAGTAATTTATTGATAATTATTATCAGCGGAGTTATTGCTTGTGCAGTACTAATTTATAATCCTGCCAAAACATATGGGGCACCGGCTGCCCTTATATTCATACTTGCAGGTTTATTTATTGGAAATGGAGATTTTATGCCTGCGTTTGATTATCCTGAACAAACTGAGTTCATTAGTCAGTTTGCTTTAAGCCTTATTATTTTTACAGGAGGATTTCACACCCCATTTTCCAGAATAAAACCCATACTTGGTGAAGGATTAGTATTAGCAAATATTGGAGTACTATTAACAGCACTATTAGTGGGGGCGTTTGCAAGTTTTGTAACACCTTTAACTCTGTTGGAAGGATTATTACTTGGAGCAATTGTATCTTCAACAGATGCCGCAGCTACATATTCCATCCTTGAAACAAAGAAATTGAAACTTAAGTATAACACCGATAAAACATTAGAGTTTGAATCAGCAGCCAACGATCCAATGGCAATGATTATGACGCTTATGTTTTGTATGATGCTCACCAACTCTGGTGATGGTGGTGCAGGAACTTATGTGCTGTATTTTTTCCAGCAATTATTGGTTGGGGGAGGTGTTGCTTTTATTGTTGCACTTTTGTTGAAACAAATATTCAAACGCGTTAAATTTAAGGAGGAAAACTTGAAACCGGTATTTCTACTAGCAGTGCTACTTGTTACAACATTAGGGGCAGAAACTCTAAATGGAAATATATTGGTTGCATCATTTGTTCTGGGGCTCATGCTTGGAAATACTGATTTTGTATACAAACAAACCAGCCAAAAATTCTTTTCTACTATTTCATGGTTGGCTCAGGCGTTGATGTTTGTAATATTGGGATTGCAAATTTTTCCAAATGTACTTTTTGATGCATTTAAAATAGCTTGGCTACCTACACTGTTCTTATTTCTTTTCGCTCGACCTATTTCAGTTATCATTAGTTATTTACCATTCCGCCAACCCTTTAGTAAGCAGATTTTTGTTTCATGGATTGGAATAAAGGGGGCAACACCAATAGTTTTTGCGTTGGTTCCCCTTACCATGGGCGTTCCAAACGCAGATTTGATCTTTAATATAACAGTAGTTATTGTTTTAAGTTCGATGATATTACATGGTTTTACTTTGGATATTGCTGCTAAAAAACTTAACCTTCTGGAGAAATAAGGAGCATTGTTTTGGTTAAGAATGAATATATTTTTATCCTGTTTTATTATGTTTATTTCTGGCGCAATCGATAGCAATTAGGGTGTTAACTAAATTCCTAATATTAAAATTTTAATTTGTGTTAAATTTAACACACGATTAACATCTAATATTCCTATCCAACTAAATACGTTTTATTTTTGTTTGCTATAAATCTGAGTATCCCAATATGGATATTCCTAAAACTATATTACTATGGCAAATGCAGAAAAATTTAGAAATGCTTGTGAAGATGCGGTACTATTATTCACAAAACTTAACAGAGAAGAACAAGCCGATATAAAATCTAAATTGGAATATTGTATTGGTAGTTTTGACCATGATGGTAACCCTATTGGCCTATTTGAATACGGTGCAGTGGCATTAAACGAATTAAAATCATTCAAAGCAAAATACCCCAGAAAAGTTAATAAAACTGTTCTTGTTAATTTGGAAAAGTATTTGCAGAATTAATAGTTTTACAATTTTGAAAAAAAGACTGGCAAATATGTCAGTCTTTTATATATATAGTTAAAATTAGTAATTTCGTTTGGAAAGTTTACTAATTAATTCCCACAATGAACTCAACTGAAATCACGTCAAAAGACATTAAACTAGCTGAGAACTGTGTTAATTGTCCGGTATGCAAAACTGCCCGAAAAAAACAAAGAGGATTTGCATTCTGGTTTGTGAAAAAGATTGAACATGGAATTTGTCCATCATGTCAGGCTTATGAAAAAGTATATGGGAGGAAGGCTTATGAGCCGGATCTAAATAGAGAAAATTAGCTTCGCCCTAACAGCAATATTACACAACCATTTCTGGTCAGGTAGAGAAAAGTAACCTTAGTTGATGAGGTGGATATCGAACTGCCGATTTTAGTTGGGAATAAATCATTTTCCATAGATAAAATCAACCCAAACATTGAATTTGTTTTCTATTTCCTCAATATTGCGTTTAATTTGTTAATTGTTATAGAATAAATAAACTAAACCATGAAGAAATATTATACTCTATTAATCATAGTGCTGTTTAATATGGCATTAGCAAACGGGCAAAGTTTTTACGATATTAACACCATAAACACGATTGAAATCACTTTTGAAGAATCGAATTGGGATTATCTCCTCGATCAGCTTGTTACTGCAGGTGAGGAAGGGCGATTAATCGGAACGGTTCTCCTCAATGGGCAATTTTATGATAGCGTTGGTGTTAGATATAAAGGTAACAGTTCCTACAATGCAAATCAAGTTAAAAACCCTCTTAATATTAAACTTGATCATATAATTAATGATCAAACCATAGAGGGTTATGGTACTTTAAAACTTGCAAATGTATTTAAGGACCCTTCTTTCATACGCGAAACCATGAGTTATGAAATAGCTCATAACTATATGCCAGCAAGTCAGTCGAACTATACTAACGTTTATATTAATGGGACTCATCTAGGACTGTATACAAGTGACCAGAGTGTTGATAAATTTTTTATGCGCACACATTTTGGTAGCGATGAAAACACACTTGTCAAAGGTGAAATTACCAGTAGTGGTGGTGGCCCACCATCGGGAGGTGTATGGGAATACTATGGTGAGGATTCAAGTAGTTACTATAGCCTATACGACATGAAATCTGATTATGGTTGGGATGAATTAATCGACTTTCTAGATATTCTAAATAATAACAATGAATTAGTTGACGAGGTACTAAATATAGACAATCATCTATGGTTTCTCGCATTTTCAAATTTACTTGTAAACCTTGATGGCCCGATTAATAATCCTCAGAATTATTATCTTTATAAGGATGACAATGGTAGATTCAACCCAATGCCATGGGATCTGAATGAAAGCTTTGGTGTATTTACAAACCATCAGACGTTGGGACAGCTAGGCATTTCACAACTTCAGCAATTTAGTCCTTTTGCCAATCTTAATGAGAACGTGTTTCCGATTATCAGTAAAATACTGAGCAACGAGACATACAGAAAAGTCTATGTTGCTCACATGAAAACCATTATTGAAGAATATTTTGAAAACGGTTATTACGAAACACGAGCTCTGGAAATACAAGGTATTATTGATGCGGATGTGCAGGCAGATCAGAATAAATTCTATACATATTCCAACTTTACCAGTAATTTATATAACCAGGTGGGCGGAGGTCCACAGGGAGGAATTATTGGCATAGTTCAGTTGATGGATGCAAGAGTTAATTATTTAAATTCACTCTCCGATTTTCAGTATGATGCACCTGAAATTACTCATGTAGAACATACTCCTGAAATAATTTCTTCAGGAACTGAAATTTGGTTTAATGCCACAATAGACAATGAAGTTGATGTATATCTGGCATACAGGTCAAATTCCCATGGTGTTTTTGAAAAAGCACTTATGTATGATGATGGGAATCATGAAGACGGGCAATCAGGTGATGGAGTTTATGGAGTATCCTTGGTGGCCGGATCCACCGATATTCAATATTATATTTATGCAGAAAATAGTAATGCAGTTAAGTTTAGTCCTGCAAGAGCAGAATATGAGTTCTATAGCATTAGTATTACTGGTAGCCTGGCAATAAACGAGTTTATGGCTGATAATGAAAGTACTGTTGTAGATCAGGATGGTGAATATGACGATTGGATTGAATTTTATAATAATGCAGATGTTGATATAAATCTTGGAGGCTATTATTTATCTGATGATGGTACCGAACCAGATCAGTGGATGTTCCCTGATACAACGATTGCTCCAGGAGCATACCTGATTGTTTGGGCTGATAAAGATGAAGATCAGGAAGGCTTGCATGCAAATTTTAAATTATCGGCTTCAGGAGAAACTATTGTGCTATCTGATAATGATCTTGGACTAATTGATGAAATAATCTTCTTGCAACAAAAAGCAGATACAACTAATGGGCGTTACGTAAATGGCACTGGTAATTTCATATCTATGTTACCTACATTTGAAGCCGAAAATAAAGATTTGTTAACTGGTTTAGGAAATAGTGTGAACGATGCACAATCATTTGACCTCAAACAAAACTATCCAAATCCATTTAATGATAATACTCTAATCGATTTCACATTGGAAGAGGGAGGTTTGGCAACATTGAGAGTATTTAATACACTTGGTAAAAATATTAGCACATTGGTTTCCTCTAATTTACAGGCAGGCAAGCATTCGTATGAATGGAGTTCTGAAAATAATCCCGGAGGTCTATATTTCTATTCATTATCATTCGAAGGAAGAACAGTTGTAAAAAAGATGATAGTTCAATAACTATACTTGTCTTTTTAGTTTGCCGAACATATTTATTCTGTCGGAGAGATAGTCAAAAATGCAATATTCCCGATTTTTTGATTTATAGATTTTCCAATCCGTTTCTTCCTTAGAGACTGTCTCAAAAAGCGTTAGCCTCAAAATACAACTAAGTTTGATATCAGATAATCAATTACCTTGAGTTCTTTGGTAAAGTATTTTGTGTGCCTTTGATGTAAAATTTAGGCCTTTAATACTGCCTCTTAAATAATACCAACTACTCTTTCGTAGATAAAATATCCCTAAACATTGATTTTATTTGGTAACTATTAATTTATGATGTGTCTTTGCAATAAATAGTAACTTTAAAAAGTACAAGAAAGGTAGTTATGTTGAATACTGAATCGTTTGAAATTATAAGTCTCCAGGAAATGGACAAAGTGAAACTGATGAATAGAACCGATCATAAATATTGGTTTTCATTATCTGAATTGCAATCCTTACTCGAGTCAATTTATAATCAATATTATATATTGCAAATTGATGGAAATTATCAAATGCCCTATTCAACAACATATTTCGACACATTGAAAAATGACATGTTTACCGCCCACCATAATGGAAAATTAAACCGATATAAGATACGTAAAAGAATATACTTGAATTCAGGGATTGGATTTCTTGAAATAAAATTTAAAAGTAATAAGGGGCGTACAATAAAAAAACGGATTCCAACAGATGTAACGAGTAATCAATTTACGGAAAAGGAAGATCTCTTTATACAATCAAACACACCTTATGGTGCCAGTGATTTACAATTATCTTTGCAAAATAATTTTACCCGTTTAACTCTGGTAAATAAAAATTTTAAAGAGCGTTGCACAGTAGATCTGAATCTTCAGTATAAAAAAGAAAATAAATGTGTTGCTCTGGACAAATTGGTTATTGTTGAGATAAAATCGGAGGGGAATTCAGAAATATCAGCACTTAAATTGGCATTACGAGATCATCGTTTAAAAACCGCAGGCTTTAGTAAATATTGTATTGGACGTACGGTAACAGATAGTGAGCTTAAGCGGAATGCTTTTAAAAATAAGATTAGAAAGATTGAAAAAGTAATTAGTACAAAAAGAGAATTATATACTATAAATTAGAAAGATATGTTTGAGACATTTGTTACAACTGATATTGTAAACTCAACTACCGGAGCCATTTCCGAAATTATTACCTGGGAAGATCAATTCCGTTTTTTAGGGATTAAACTTATTAATATGGATGACTTCAGTGATCTGTTGGTCAGGTTCACTTTAAATACACTACTCATTCTTATTGTCGTTCATTTTATCTATTCCAAAAATAGCAAGCGTAAAGATTTCTATTTTAGCTACATAGCCATTGGTGTGATCGTTTTCTTTCTCAGTTCATTGCTTAATAATGTAAAACTGGAATTGGGATTTGCTCTAGGACTGTTTGCCATTTTCGGGATTATAAGATATCGTACTGATGCTATTCCAATTAAGGAAATGACCTATCTATTTGTAATCATTGGTATTTCTGTAATAAATGCCCTTGCTAACAAAAAGGTGAGTTATGCAGAACTGGTATTTACAAATACTGCGATTGTTTTTGGACTTTGGATCCTGGAAAAACGACTTATGCTTAAACAGGAACAATCTATCAAATTGATTTACGAAAAGATAGAAAATATCCACACAATGAGCGAGGAAATGTTATTGGCTGATCTTAAAGAAAGAACAGGAATTGATATCGTTCGCTATGAAATTAAAAGGATAGATTTTTTGAAAGATATTGCTATAATCAGACTTTATTTTAATGTAAACGGAACAAAATAATTGGGGAAGAACATGAAGAATATTAGAAAAACATATTTATTGGCACTATGCCTGGTTATTATTGGGATACAAGTATCCGCGCAGGATGTCATAAACGATTTCGAATACCGCACATCAGTAAAGTTATCGTTTAAACCAATTAAAAAGTTTAAAATAAACATAACACCAGAGGCTCGTTTTAAGGATGATTTCTCAGTTGACAGATATTTGTTGGAAACCGAGATTGTTTACAAACCATTAAAAATGCTATACTTAAGTGGAGGTTATCGCTTTATTGTAAACCCAAGAAATGAAAAAGATACTGAATACCTGCACAGATATGAATTTGGTGCAACTCTAAAGAAGGATTTTGACAGGTTTATGCCAGAATTAAAACTTCGATATACTAATTATGCCGATGATAATTCGGATAACAAATATTTAAGATATAAGGCTGCTCTTGGTTACAACATAAAAGGATGTAAGTTAACACCTACTCTGAGTGCTGAATTATTTCACCAGCTATCAGATAATAGTATGTACAAAGTAAGGTATAAACTGGCATTGGATTATAAATTATTTAAAAACAACTATATAGGTGCTAGTTACAGGCTTGATTATTTTCTTCTGGAAGATAAAAATAATCACATTTTTAGTTTAGGTTACAAGATTAAATTTTAGAATTATGAAAAGATATATAGCATTATATTCAATAATATCATTATTAATGATTGTTAATATCAGTTGTCGGAAAACAGATATTACTACTGAAATAACTGGAGAGATTTCGGATTATTCTGATTGGAGTGAGATCACACACAGTAATTCCGTTGATCCTGATTATTCGGTTGTTTTTAAGCAAAATACTGTTTTGAGGTTCGATATTGTGATAAATAATTCAAATTGGTCAATAATGCAATCGGATTTGGATGATCAACTTGGAAATTCGGGTGGCCCTGGTGGACCCGGTGGTGGAGGTTTAGTTTCGAGTGACTATGATTTGGTTTGGATTCCTTGCTCCTTTACTTTTAATAATACCGAATGGTACAATGTTGGTATACGATACAAGGGAAATTCAAGTCTACAGTCAGCATACCAGTCAGGTAACAATAAGCTTTCATTTAAGCTCGATTTCGATGAGTTTGAGGATGATTACCCTGAGTTGGAAAACCAACGCTTCTATGGTTTTAAGCAACTAAACCTCAACAATAATTTTGATGATGCATCATTAATGCGTGAAAAAGTTGGAGCCGATTTATTTCGCAGCTTCGGACTGGTAAGCGCACAAACTACCTTCTGCATTGTGTATATTGATTATGGATCAGGGCCACAGTATTTTGGCGTTTATACATTGGTTGAAGAGGTTGATGATACAGTTCTGGAAAGCCAGTTCAGTAACGATGAAGGAAATCTTTATAAACCTGATGGTGATGCCGCCAGTTTTGCTTCAGGTACATTTGATGAATCGGAAATGGAAAAGAAAAACAACGAATCAGAGAACGATTATTCAGATGTTGAATCATTATACAATATCCTTAACAGTTCCGACAGAACTACAAATATCGAACAATGGAAAACAAATCTAAGTTCAGTTTTTAATGTGGATGGGTATTTAAAATGGCTTGCTGCAAATACCGTTATGCAAAACTGGGATACCTATGGTAAAATGACACACAACTACTATTTGTATAATAATCCCGATAATAATCTACTTACATGGATTCCCTGGGATAATAACGAAGCTTTACAAAATGGCAAAATGGGTAACGCATTGAGTTTATCGTTAAGTGAGGTTGGAAACGATTGGCCATTAATCAGATATTTGATGGATGTTGATGAGTATGAACAGATATATAAAGACTATACACTTCAGTTTATTAACGAGGTTTTTATTCCTTCGGATATGATAACAACTTATGAAGGATACTACCAATTACTAAAAGAATATGCGTATGCTGAAGAATCAGGTTATACTTTTATTAATAATGACTCAGACTTCGATCAGGCAGTTGAAGCCTTGAAGACACATGTGCAATCAAGAAATAACGCAGTCTTGTCGTACGTTAACTAGCAATCCTATGAGCAATTTTGGGTTTTTGAATTTGAACTTGGAAAGTAAAATCGTTTAAGAAACATGGCGGTTTTATTTACTTAATTCTTTTTGTTTTAAGCAACAGGAAATAAGGTCTTTTAACAATTGGTTTTTGAATCAATCAAACAACAACGACAACCTGACAACAACGATAACCTAATCTTCCCCTTTCGTTGATAAAAACAGCTTATTCATTGATTTTATTTTAATCTAACTCAATTTGAACGTTTCTTTGCTTTAAAATAATTAATTTTTGAATTAACGTAAAATAATACTATAATGAAAAATCTATTAAAACCTATCATTGTAAAATTGCCGATTCTTATTTTTGTGTTGATACAAATAATTGCCGTTCAGGCGCAGGATACATTAACTTATTCCATTGTTGATACCGATCAGCAAAAATCCTATGATACAATTATAGAAATCAATGCCCCTGTTACGGGTGAAGCCTACTTCGGACAGGATGCCAATTATACAGGCAATGTGCCGAGCTATCAGGATAATGGAGATGGAACTGTTACCGATTTGGTAACCGGACTAATGTGGCAAAAAAGCCCTGATATGGATGGTGATGGCGATATTGATTATGATGATAAGATGTCATATAACGAGGCTGTTGCTGCTGCAGTTGGTTTTGAACTTGCAGGTTATACCGACTGGCGTCTGCCTTCAATAAAAGAAATGTACTCCCTGATCATTTTTAGTGGCGTTGATCCAAGTGGCTTTAATGGTACATCTACAGATGACTTAATACCATTTATAAACACTGATTATTTTGATTTTAACTATGGTGATCAAAATGCAGGTGAACGAATAATTGATGCACAAATGGCATCTTCAAATATTTATGTTGGCCTAACAATGACGGGGGATGAAACTATGTTTGGAGTAAATTTCGCCGATGGACGGATAAAAGGATATGGTACGGGCCCAATGCCGGGACAAACCGAAGACAAACAGTTTTATGTAATGTATGTACGTGGTAATGAGGAATATGGGACTAATAACTTTCAGGATAATAGTAATGGTACAATTACCGATAATGCAACCGGATTGATGTGGGCTCAGGATGATAGCAGTGAGGGCATGTTATGGGCAGATGCACTAAGTTATGGTGAAAATAATTTAACTGCGGGATATGCTGACTGGCGTTTACCAAATGCAAAAGAGTTACAGAGCATATTAGACTATACACGTTCACCTTCAACATCAAACTCAGCAGCCATTGACCCCCTTTTTAATTGTTCTCAAATAACCGACGAAGGTGGGGATATAAATTACCCATTTTATTGGACCGGAACAACACACTCAAGCTGGCAGGTAAATTCTGAGGGTGGGTTCGGCGTCTATGTTTGTTTTGGGGAAGGCCTTGGCTGGATGGAAGCAATGCCTCCGGGATCGGGTAACTATACACTTATGGATGTTCATGGTGCCGGTTCACAACGTAGTGATCCAAAAACTGGTGACCCTGCAAGTTACCCATATGGTAATGGCCCTCAGGGTGATGTTGTTAGGATTTACAATTATGTAAGATTAGTTAGGGATGTCGATATTAATACAGGCGTCAATAATTTGAATAGCATTGATAATGAATTGAAGATATTTCCAAATCCTACATCAAAAACTGTTTTTGTAAGTGCTGAAGGCCTTACATCAGGAACTCTTGAAGTTTATAATATGGATGGTAGACTAATTTTAAATCAGGCAATAAAAAATGAAACAACTCAGATAATGGATGTGAATTATATGAATCTAGGCCTTTACATTGTGAAGGTAATTGATCATGACCTAGTTTTAACCGGTATTTTTATTAAAAAGTAATTAAAATATCATTATACTTGTAATCATGAATATAAGAACCGAAAAAATAAAGTATTCTGAACCATTAATAATACTAACAATGTGGCTGCTATTGTTTGCTGCACCATTATTAATGTTTTCATCGGATGACTACTTATATTGGGAAAATGTATTAAGGTCATTAAAAGCAGTAATACCTTTTTTCTTCTTGTTCTTATTTAATCACTTTGTTCTTGTTCCAGTATTTCTTTTTAAACGAAAAAAAATATCATATTTAGTAGTAGCTTTTAGCACTATCATTGTCTTTGCCTTGGGTCTTTATCTTTTTGAAGATGGAATAGGAATTAGTGGTCCGCCTCCACGTGAAACGCAGCATCAACCTCCTATGGGTGAAAGGCTTCAAATTGGGCCTCCCAACGGGTCTCACCAACCTCCGGAAAAGAGAGCAAATCCATTTCCTTATCCTCCATTTATCAATACTATTATTGTTTCAATACTAATACTTGGGTTTGATACAGGATTAAGAATGATGATGAGGTGGTCGGTTCTGGAGCAGGAGAAGGCCAAACTCGAAAAGGAAAATGTTCAAAATAAACTGGCCTTTCTTAGAAATCAGGTGAGTCCGCATTTTTTCATGAACACGCTCAATAATATCCATGCATTAATTGATATTGATACAGAGGAGGCAAAACAATCTATTATCAGTTTGTCAAAATTAATGCGTCATATTCTATATGATTCGGAAGCAGAAAAGATCCCATTGAAAAAGGAAATGGAATTTATAGGTAACTATGTAGGATTGATGAAACTTAGGTTTTCCGATAAAGTTAAAGTTGAATTAAACATTCCTGGCAGCATACCTGATAAGCAAATACCACCATTGCTATTTATTTCTTTTATGGAAAATGCGTTTAAACATGGAGTTAGCTATAATGCAGATTCTTTTATCAATATTGATATTGGTGTAAAACATGATATGTTGGAATTCAATATAGTCAATAGTCAACACGTCACGGAAAAGGATCAGAACAACTCTGGAATAGGAATTGCTAATTCAAAAAAGAGACTTGATTTGTTATTCGGCAATAGTTATAAACTAACTATCAATGAAAATAAAAGCCTTTATTCACTAAACCTAAGGATACCGATATGATAACTTGTATTGCAATTGATGATGAACCTTTGGCATTAAAGCAAATCTCAGCATATATAACGAAAACTCCTGGGTTAGAATTGGCAGGGGAGTTTGAGAGTGCAATTGAAGCCATAGATTTTTTATCAAATTTTAAAGTAGAGTTAATGTTTGTTGACATTAATATGCCTGATTTGAGCGGTATGGATTTTGTGAAATCCCTCGTTGATCCACCAAAGGTGATAT
Source organism: Bacteroidota bacterium (assembly GCA_013203805.1). Lineage (GTDB taxonomy): Bacteria > Bacteroidota > Bacteroidia > Bacteroidales > F082. The sequence continues at coordinate 20,598 of JABMPH010000350.1, forward strand.
TTACAACGGCATATAGTGAATATGCAATTGATGGATTTCGGGTAAATGCAATTGATTATCTATTAAAGCCAATAGGATATCCCGATTTCTTAAAGGCAGTAGATAAAGCTAAACTATGGTTCGAAAAGGACTTGGTTACGGTTGAACAAATTAACACTAAGAATGATACTCTTTTTATAAAATCGGAGTATAAGATCCTTCGAATTAAGCTTGAAGATATCAAGTATATTGAAGGAATGAGGGAGTATCTTCAAATTCATACTGTGAATAACCCTCCGGTAATGACTTTGCTAAGCATGAAAAAGATTGAGCAGTTTTTGCCCGACGAGTCATTTATGAGAGTTCACAGATCCTTCATTGTTAATCTTAATCAGATAACCACAATTGAACGAAATCGAATAATATTTGATAAGAAAGTTTATATTCCGGTTAGTGATCAATACAAAGATAAGTTTCGCAAACATATCGATAAATATTTTCTCTAAAAATCCCTTATTTTTTTTTACGTGGAATGAAGGACAAAATAACTTTGTCTAAGGTGTATTGTAATTATTTCGCATCTTTGGCACTTTTTTAAACATATGAAAAACACAGCACTACTTATATTATTGATTATTTTTTCAGCAACTACCAATGGCATTTGCGAAGGTGACCCAATGTCGCCCAAAGGAAAAATTAAAGGAGCAATAGTTGACAAGCAAAATAATAAACCCATTGAGTATGCCACTGTTGCTCTTTATAATTCAAAAACCGACAAGCTGATTACAGGATCTATTACCGATTATCTTGGCCATTTTAAACTTGATCGACCCGAAAATGGTAGTTACTTTTTAAAAATTACTTTCATAGGTTTGAAAGATAAGATCTCAGATACATTTATTGTGGATGATGATAATACTAATGTAAACTTAGGAAATATTTTCCTTGAATCTGATTCTAAGAATCTTGGAGAAGTTGAAGTTGTGGCCAAAAGAGCTCCTGTTCAGTTTAAAATAGATAAAAAAGTAATTAATGTTGATAAGCAACTTACAGCCGAAGCCGGGACTGCTGTTGATATTCTTGAAAATGTACCCTCGGTTCAGGTTGACATTGAAGGTAATGTATCATTGCGCGGGAGTACAGGATTTACCGTTCTTATAGATGGAAAACCAACAATACTGGATCCCAGTGATGCACTACGACAAATACCTTCAAGCAGCATCGAAAACATTGAAATTATTACAAATCCATCAGTAAAATTTGAGCCGGATGGAGCTACAGGTATTATAAATATCATCACCAAGAAAAATTATCTTGATGGATTGAGCGGTATTGTTAATCTAAATGCAGGAATGTACGGGCAATATGGAGGCGACTTACTATTAAACTACCGGGTTAATAAGGTGAGTTTTATTTTTGGAGCTAATTATAACCACCGTGCCCGTCCTGGAGATATGATAAATGAAAGGGAGACTTTTTCAAACGATACTTCGTTTTTTGTGAATTCATATGGGGATACAAAACGTGAGCACCAAAGTACTGCTATTAGAGCCGGTTTTGAGTATAACCCTACAAAAAGTGATTTCATTTCCTTGTCAGGAAGATTTGGAAATTGGGATATGTCGAATAATTCAACGTTAAGATATGATGACTGGACTTTCCCTGAAACCAACATGGTTATTTACAACAGTTTTGATGAAACAACTCGCGGTGGTGGTTATTATAGCATAGATGGAGTTTATCAGCACGACTTTAAGAAAAATAACGAGCCGGATAAAAGTGAAATGAAAAAGGGTATGGGTAAAGGTATGGGCAAAGGAAAAGGCTCGGAAAAGAAGGCTACAGTGCCACATACCTTAAAACTCGAATTCAATTATCGAAATAGGAATAATGATGAAGTATCAACCAATGAATTACGTAATCTGGATAATACTTTAATTGGCAGTAAAAAGAATGTTGAAAAAGGGCCTTCAGTAAGGATGGATATTAAAATGGATTACACTATACCTGTTGGGGAGAAGGATAAGTTTGAAGCAGGATTGCAAACACGACGCAGTTATAGTAATGATATTACCGAATTATGGGTTTATAATAATGACACCGACATGCTCGATTTTGTACCTGAGTTCAGTAATATAACCGACTATTATAGAAATATTTATGCAGCATACAGCCTTTACGCAGGTTATGTTGGTAAGTTTGGTTATCAGGCCGGATTAAGAACAGAGTATACCGACAGAAAAGTGGAGATGAAAGGTGAGGATAATTTCACTCTCGACAGATGGGATTTCTTCCCAACCATACATACATCATACAATCTACCTCATGATCAACAGTTAATGGCAAGCTATTCGCGTAGAATTGATCGGCCAAGGGGATGGGAATTGGAGCCTTTTATTACCTGGCAGGATGCATATAATGTAAGACAAGGAAACCCAAACCTTAAACCCGAATATATCGACTCGTATGATGCTGGATATCTTCTGAATTTTGGAGATAATTTCTTTTCGCTTGAGGGATATTATAGAGTAACTCATAACAAGGTTGAGCGAGTGTCATCAATTTACATAGACACTGTAATGATGAATACAGTTGAGAATGTGGGAAAGGATTATTCACTGGGCATCGAAACAATGTTGAGCCTCGGTATTACCAAATGGTGGGATATGGATTTGAGTGGTAATCTATACAATTATAAAGTTGAGGGCACCCTTTATGATAAAGATTTTAGTAGAACATCCACCAACTGGAGTTCAAGGCTCAATAATACTTTTAAACTTTGGGAAAACGGACAGCTACAGTTGAGCTATCGATATAACAGTGCATCGGTTTCCGCACAAGGTACAAACTCTGGCTTTTATACTGTGGATGGGGCTTTTAAGGTAAGTTTCCTTGATCGCAGGTTGACAGCAAATCTTCAGGCAAGAGACATTTTTGGCACTGCCCTAAGGGAACATTCCACCGAAGGACAAGGTTTTATCACCCACTATAAATTTACACCTGTTGCACCAGTTGTAACAGTTACAGTATCTTACAGTTTCAATAACTTCAAAATGAGTCGTAAATCAGGCAGTGAAGGTGGTGGTGATGATGAGTTGTAGTTAGTTTTTTGTGCTATAATGAGGCTTTAAAATAGTTAAGATCTAATACTCTGATTGCCTTTCCTTCCTGTATAATAATACTAGATTTTTCAAGTTTACTGAGCACTCTAATTACTGTTTCATATGTAGTTCCGGCAATGCTGGCTATATCCTTACGTGATGGTGTATAATCAAGTAGAGTGGGGTCGTTTGCATCAAAACCAAAAGCATTTATAATTGTTAAAATTGAAACTGCCACTTTCTCTTGAGCAGCCATTGTTGACATCAGTTTCATCCGCTTTTCCGAATTCTTCAATTCATCTGCATAAAACATTAGCAACTGAAAAGAGAATTCAGAATTTGCTTTTATCGCTTTGTAAAAGATATCGATCGGTATAAAAGTAACCTGTGACTCTTCAAGCGTAATGGCAGTTACCGGGTATATCAGTTTACCACCTAATCCCCGATGGCCCAGCAATTCCTCTGCATTAGCAAGTCGGATAATGCGCTCTTTATCACTATTAAAGGACGTTACAACTTTTATTTTCCCTGAATAAATCTGAAAAATACCTTCAACTGCATCTCCTTCAGAAAAGATAGTGGCGCCTGCAGGATAATCCGTCGTAGTTTTATTGAAGGAAATAAGTGGTTTCCACTCAGGTGAGCAGTACTTATTTATAAAACACTTGTAATGAGTACAATTTTCACACTTTCTTTTCATCATACTATATCCATTTCTTCAGCTACCTATCCAGTCTGGAGGTTTATTGTATTTCCATACAGGCAAGTTGTTCAATCATGGTTTCGTCTACCAAGTAATACTTCTTCTCCATTTTTTTAAGAATTCCCGTTTGCAAAAAGCCGGTTAATACCCGCGATAAAGTGGAATACGAAATTGCTGCAAAAGAAGCCAATTCTTGTAAATTTAAACCCAGGTCAATTTGTTTACCTTTATTGTCGGTATATCCAAATGCATTAATTACCCTTACCAATGCATTTGCGACTTTCTCTTTCGATGTTCGCATACCTGCTGCTCGAAGTAACTGTTCCGACTTCAATAATTCGTCAGCAAAAAACATCATCATATAGATGGCCAGATCATTATTTGACCTAATAAGCTTAAAAAAATCTTCGTTCGATATATATGCTATTTCTGATTCTATAATTGTTTTAGCAGAAATGGGATAGACCATCGTTTCGCTAAAACCTCTATGTCCTAGTACTTGACCTGTTCCGGCAACTCTGATAATCCTTTCTTTGCCTATGTCATTGTCCATTAAAACTTTTGCCTTCCCTGAACAAATAATATAGATTCCCCTGACTAGATCGCCTTCGTTGAAAATAGATTGACCAACAGACGCATATATGCTTGATTTATTATTCTGTGTGTATTGAAGCCATTCAGGCAAACAGGTATTATTTATTGGACACCTGGTATTTATACAGTCTCTACAATCCATCTTCTAAGGGTTTTTAATTTCTGCTCTCGGACTCTGATAGAACCACCAGTTAAGAACCAGACAAACAAAGTAATAAATGGCAAAACCATAAAGAGCGTATTCGGGAGTACCACTTTGTATTTGTTGTCCGAATACTTTTGGGATGATAAATGCCCCATAAGCTGCAATGGCAGCTGTCCACCCCAATACAGGGCCTGCCTGCTCTTTATTAAATATATATGGAATACTTCTGAATGTTGAACCATTTCCAATACCGGTTGTTAAAAACAACACCATAAAACTTGAGAAAAATGGCCACCAATATATTTCCGGAGTTTCACTATTTCTGGCTTGAATTACAAAATATGCAACAGCTAGTGTTGCAAGAATTTGAGCGATAGTACTATATGCAGTAACTTTTGCGCCACTATTAATCTTGTCACTCAACCATCCACCAACAGGGCGTATTAATGCACCGATTACCGGTCCAAGGAAAACCCACATTAAAAAGTTGGGAGCGTTGGGATTGATATATGAAGGATCAGTAGCATCGCTATACACAAATATATCCTGACTTAGTTTTGGAAATGCAGCAGAGAATCCAATAAAGGATCCAAATGTCATTGTATATATAATAGTCATTACCCAAGTGTGCTTATTGCCAAAAATTGCAAACTGTTTGTTAAGGTTTGCCTTTATTTCACCAGGGGTTGCAAATTTCATTAGCGCCAGAGTTAGTAATACAACCACTGGCAATACAATCCACATATTAATTTTTAGACCAATAAGTAAATAAGCACCAACAAATGCTGCAATCAATCCTAGTATTATCATGTATAGGGTTTTGCCAACACCTTGTAGCGTAGAAGGCAACTTGGGTGTTCCGGTAATTACGTTGTTCATTCCAAGGAATGCCGCAACAGTTGCAATACTCAACAATGGAATCCATACCCAGCCTGCATTTTGAAGTCCTGCAATTGCTCCATCAAATATTTCATTTCCATCGGCTCCAATTACTCCAAATAGTGAGAATCCAATTACCCATGGGATAGTTTTTTGCATTACACCTACACCAAGGTTTCCAATACCTGCATTCAAACCAAGAGAAGTACCCTGCATACGTTTTGGGAAGAAGAAGCTTATATTACTCATTGAAGAAGAGAAGTTTCCCCCTCCAAAACCTGATAAGGCAGCATAAATGGCAAAAGTTAGATAAGGGGTATTTACATCTTGTAAAGCAAAACCAACACCAATTGCAGGTATGAGCAAAAGAAGTGTGGTAACAAAAATTACATTCCTGCCTCCACCTAACGAAATTAAAAATGAGTTGGGGATACGTAATGTTGCACCTGCAAGTCCTGCAATGGCAGGCAAGGTATAATACATGCTGTTAATTTCTTTGAGTTTATCAGCTATCTGAGCCGGATTCATATCCGCTGTTATCATACCGAAGTTATAACCAAAGGCTTTCATTTTTGTAGCAATTATGCTCCACATAATCCATACAGCAAAAGCCAATAGTAATGCTGGAATGGAAATCCATAGATTTTTAGTAGCGATTTTTTTTCCTGTACTCTTCCAGAAGTTTTCATCTTCCACATTCCAGACATCAAGATTAATTTTAGACATGATTATTCTTTTTAAAATTGGTTACTAACTATATTCAATTTTAAGATTAGCGATCCTATTACTAATCAAAACTGTCAACAAATGCGTCTTTTGGTTCTTTTAGCATGATAAAACAATAAACAAGGCTAACCAAAGCTCCTCCCGATAACATGAAAAGGAATGATTTGTCGTCCATAAAATTGTACAGGAATAAATAGGTTACGGCGCCAACATTACCAAATGCGCCTGCCATACCAGCAATTCGCCCTGTCATTTCCTTTTTTATAGAAGGAATCATTGCAAACGTAGCACCTTCAGCACCCTGTACAAAGAAAGAAGCAAACATGGTTATCACGATTGAAACCACAAGCCATGTTATAGTATTAAATTGTGGCAGTAGGGTAACTTCTCCATTGCTGCCAATAGGTCCATATTTTGAAATAATTGCCATTAAGAAAAACCCCACTGTGATCCCCGCCATATATATCAACATTGTTTTTTTACGGCTACCCATTTTATCAGAAAGTAGTCCGCCCAATGGCCGGGCTACTAAATTCATAAAGGCAAACGATCCGGCAACGGATCCGGCCATAGTAAGGGTCATTATATTAGATCCATCTTCATAAAGTAAGTTGCTAAAAACTTCATAAAAAAACATGGGAAGCATTGAAACGATGGCAAGTTCAGCACCGAAATTCGCAAAATAAGTTGTGTTTAATGCCCCAACACTTCCAAATGGAAATTTTTCTTCTTCAGGCACTCCGGCTTTAAGTCGTGGAAGGTTGGCTTTCAATATTCTAACAACATCACCAATGTAAACAACACCAAGAGAAATCCACATAATCCAGACAGTTGTCATGCTAATCATGTGTTCACCGGCAATCATTTGTTTGTGTAAAACAAAGGCAACCAGACCAAGAGCACCATAAAGCGGAAGTTCCCAAATTATGTATTGTCCTAAATCAACATATGAAGAGACAGGCATTGCGCCACCCTTTTTCTGTTTTGGATTAGGTTCAAACCCATCAGGATTATCTTTAACCACAAAGAAATAGATAACACCATAAACTGCTGTAATAATGCTGGTTATTGCCAACGACCAACGCCAGTCACCACCAAGCATATTTACAGCTACAAAAGGAACCATTGCAGCAGCAGCAGCAGAACCAAAGTTTCCCCATCCTGCATAAAATCCTTCGGCTCTTCCAATATATTTTGGAGTAAACCAGTTAGCAGTCATCTTGATTCCAATAACAAAACCGGCACCAATGGCACCAAGTGCTAATCGCGATAGTACTAATTGTGTTAAATCATCACCAAATGCGAAGGTTAAACCAGGAATTACCATTATTACCATCAAACCTGCAAATATTCTTCGTGGGCCATATTTATCAATTAAACCACCCACAATAATCCGGGCAGGAATTGTTAAAGCTACATTGGTAACCAACAGTGCCTTGACATTTGATTTTGAGAGCCAGTCGAATTGTTCAATCATTTTTGAGAGAACACCAGCCATATTGAACCATACAACGAATGTTAGGAAAAAGGCAATCCATGTTAAATGTAAGGTTCTGATACTAGGATTACTAAAATCCAACAATGAAGGTGCTTTATTAGCCATAGTGATTTGGTATTGATTATTATTATTGACTATTTATTATTGCATATTGATTATTAAATATCCACAGCATCCATCTTATATCTTCCGTCTTCGGACTCTTGTCTTCCGTCTTCTATCTCAAAATCCACCATCTGAAATCAGTTAAACTTTAATTATTCTTTGATCTTACCCCATTAACCAATTTTCTGGAAGTTCTAATCTTTTTTCTATCCCAGTTCCAAATAACGTATTGATAAGGTCTGAAGAAATACGTAAAAGGATATACCAGGAAGTGCATAAAACGTGTAAAAGGGATCATGCCAATGAGAGTAAATGCAGACACTATATGAATTTTTATTGATAATGGCAAAGCTGCAACAGCTATGATATCAGGGTCTAATACAAATAATGACCTTAAATATGGCGTAAGTACCGTTGGAAACCAGGCTGAGCCCCATCTTGCAAAGTATGCTACCCACAATCCTGAGATTACCTGTGTCAACAATATCACATATACAAATGCATCCATTTTGGTGGTAACCATCAACAGTCTTCTATGTTTTAATCTTCTGATGATAAGCATGCCAAGCCCAAAAAGGCTAGCAATACCAAAACCAAAAGCTACTACTTCAAGAATGAGCAACCGAACAACCACACTGTTCCATAATACCACTGATCGTGGAAACAAGAATGCAACCAGGTGACCAAAGAATAGGAAAATTATTCCCCAATGAAAAGGACGGCTACCATAAAAAAGTTCTCTGCTCTCAAGAAATTGAGAAGAAAGGGAGGACACTTTAAACCCAAAGTTTGTGTATCTGAAAATGGAACCAACCAACATGATAACTATTGCCGCATAAGGCACACCGATGAAGAAGAAATAGTTGCTCATAATTAAAATCTTTTTTGTTTACAATTTGAATCGCAGATGGTCATTTTTGGAGAAGGCATGAGAAACTCGTTTTTCCCTGTGAACTTATCATCAGCAAAGGCATATTCTTTTAGTCCTTCTCCTGGGAAATCTTGCTTTAGCATTTCCAGCAATACTCCAAGTAAATCTGCATAATAATTATCAATACTTTTAAACTTGGTTAACATAAAACGGACTGCCGGCATGGTGATTATAAAGCCCAACTCGTGGGCAAAGTCTTCGTTACTAGTTTGTGCAAGCAAGTTAAGCACATTAGGAAGGTGGTCGGCCAATTCAGTGCCACAATCAACCCCGGCAACTTTGTGTTCATTTTGAAGATTAACCAGCAACTGTGCCCTTTTGTAATCTTCACCAAACATCATATATCCTATATCTAGAAAGCAAACGGCCTGAACATCAAATGTCTTCATAAAATATTCCTGTTGTTGTTTTGTAGAGATGTTTTCAATTGCTCTAACAAAAACCTGTAGACCAGGTGAAAGTTCGGGCCATTGTTTGTTTACAGTATTCAAAAATTCATTAGCCCTTGATACAAGATTTTCATCTGGATATCTGAACAGATCAGCAATGAGTTTATAATGATCTAATGATTTCATTTAGTTATAATTAATAGTCAAAAACAATTACAGTATTACAGTCCTCTTACGGGTGGCTCCTTAAACCCGAACCCGGTATTACCTTTCACATCAGCAGTGCTTTCAAGCATTTCCATAGCCTCTTCGCGATGGGCAGGAGGAATAACAAAACGCTGATCGTATAGAGGAAGTGATGTTAGTCGGAAAATGTCATCTGCAGTTTCCTTATCCATAACCACATCCCTCATAGCATCCTTAGATTCTTCTTCAGGAAGATCGCCAACGGTTTCGGCTCTGCGATGTAGCCGCACTGCCATCAGTTTTTTAAGGACTGTTTTTATGGTTTCCTCATTACCGGCACTAAATAAGCTTGCCATATAACTCATTGGTAAACGCGATTTTTCGATGGCTCCCCAAAAATGTTCGGTGGTTGTTTCATATACACCTTCTTCGTTAACGAATGCCATTGTTGGTAACAATGGTGGCACATAAAATAAATTAGGGAGTGTTCTGAATTCTGGGTGCAGTGGCAAGGCTAATCCCCACGTTTTCACAAATTTATAAACTGGTGATTTTTGTGCACACTCAATTGTTGAATCATGTATTCCATTTTCTCTTGCTGCAGCAATTACTTTTGGATCATTTGGATCAACATAAATGGCCAATTGGTTATCAACCAAATCTTCAGTTTCGCTAGCAGCTGCGGCTTCAATTTTATCAGCATCGTAAAGCATAACTCCGATGTACCTTATCCGCCCAACACATGATTGATGGCAAGCAGGTGCCTGACCCGATTCAAGGCGTGGGTAACAGAGTATACATTTTTCAGATTTACCCGTATTCCAGTTGTAATAACTTTTCTTATACGGACAGGCAGTTACACACATTCTCCATGCACGGCATTTCTTCTGGTTAATCAAAACAACGCCATCCTCACCTCTTTTATATATAGCTCCGGAAGGACAGGCAGCTACACAGGCAGGATTGAGGCAGTGGTTACACATCCTTGGAAGATAATGCATGGTCATTCTTTCCAACTGGAACATGGATTCTTGCTCGGCTGGAGATAGGTTTTTGAAATTGACATCATTTTTTGCATACTCTTCTGACCCGCCCAAATCATCATCCCAGTTGGGGCCTGATTTAGGAGTTATTGTTTCACCTGTGATGAGGGAAACAGGTCTTGCAATAGGTTGATCATCACCTTCTTCAGCTTCGAATAAATTTTCGTACTGGTATGTCCATGGTTCATAGTAGTCGTCGATTACAGGCATGTTTGAATTATGAAACAAACTTTTTATACCTTTAAATTTGCCGGCTCCTTTTAGAAGTACAGAATTACCTTTTTTTACCCAACCGCCTTTGTAGATTTCCTGGTCTTCCCATTTGCTGGGATAACCTGTGCCAGGTTTGGTTTCAACATTATTCCACCACATGTATTCAGCACCTTTTCTATCCGTCCATATATTTTTACATGCAATTGAACAAGTGTGGCAACCGATACATTTGTCAAGGTGAAACACCATTGCTATTTGTGATCTTATATCCATGTTATAATCCTGTTTTAAAATTCAACTTTTTCCATTTTTTGAACCAGTACAAATGTGTCGCGGTTTACTCCAACGGGTCCCCAATAATTAAAATGATAGGTAAACTGTCCGTAACCCCCAACCATAAGATTTGGTTTAAGATGTACACGGGTAAAGCTATTGTTATTACCTGATCGCTTTCCACCTCTTATCTGAGATTTTGGAGTGGAGTATGTACGTTCAACAGCGTGATATACAAAACAAACACCTTTTGGAATCCGTGCGCTCACACAAGCTCTGGTAGAGTATACTCCATTGTCGTTAAACACTTCTACCCAGTCGTTATCTTTAATCCCTAAATCAGCAGCATCTTCCACACTTAGCCAGCAGGGTTCCATTCCTCTTGAAAGTGTAAGCATCCTAAGAGTATCACCATAAGTGGAATGAATATGCCATTTTCCGTGAGGAGTAAGTACATTCAACATTTTTGCTTTTCCTGTCGCTACAGTTACACGTAACTCACCATAGGCCTCCGGTTTTGGAGATGGTTTATAAGTAGGCAAGTGTTCACCAAACTTAATATATCCTTCATGATCAAGATAAAAATGCTGACGCCCTGTAAGAGTGCGCCATGGAACAAGACGCTCCACATTATAAGTATAAGCAGAGTAAGCACGACCATCATTCATTAATCCTGACCATACAGGTGATTGGTTATACCGATGTGGTTTTGCCTGAAGGTCTTTGTATTTAATATTAACATCCTCACTTCCTGCGCTTATATCGGTTAACTTAAGCCCTGTTCTTTTTTCTGCACCTTCATAGGCTCTTGTACTGAGAACTCCATTTGTTAAACTGGAAAGATTAAGTACAGCATTGGCTGCTTCTTCATCTTCATACAACGAAGGATATTTTACCCCATCAACTTCCTGGAGATGATCTTTGTCCTCCAGCATAGTATCATAAAAATCACCACATTGATAGCTATTGCCGTGAGCACCAAGTCCATTTCTTATATTTGGCCCCAGACTTATAAATTTATCATAAATTTTAGTGTAATCACGATCTACAATAACCATATTGTGCATGGTTTTGCCTGGAATGGGCTCACACTCACCTTTACTCCAGTCTTTAATCTCACTTTGGGTAATTTCACCGGCACTATCATGTGAGATTGGTACATTAACAAGGTCTCTGATAGGCTTATTGTAATGTTTTTTCGCCAGCTCACTGGTGGCTTTAGCAATTTCGCGGAATATAACCCAATCACTTTTTGATTCCCAAACAGGAGCAATTGCAGGTGATAGCGGGTGAATAAATGAATGCATGTCGGTACTGTTGAGGTCTGTTTTCTCGTACCATGATGCAGCCGGAAGAACTATATCAGAATAGAGGGCTGAAGTGTCCATCCTGAAATTCAGGTTGACAATCAAGTCCATTTTTCCTTCAGGATTTTCGCTCCTGAATTTAATATCTTTTACAAATTGATCTGCTACCTCATCCGCAATCGAATTATTATGGGTTCCTAAATAATGCTTTAAAAAGAACTCATGACCTTTTGCACTTCCAGCTATTGCATTACCCCTCCAAATATACCATACCCTTGGAAAGTTGATCTCCTCATCAGGTTCAACCACAGAATATTCTAGCTCTTTTTTCTTTAACTGGTCAACAACGTAGTCTTTAATTTCATCATCAGTTTTAGCACCTGCTTTCTCAGCATCAGTTACAATATCCAGATTACTCTTGTTATATTGTGGATAAAAAGGCATCCAACCATTTTTAACGGCTTTTACCGTCATATCTGCTGAATGCATCGAGCTAAGTTCATTTTTTGGAACCGTATTATAATCTGCCTGGTTACCATCATATCGCCACTGATTGGAATTGATATAATGCCATATAGGTGCCTGTTGTAAACGAACCCCATTTTGCCAGTCTTTACCGGCCATTATTGTAGCCCATGAATCAGTTGGTGCCAGTTTTTCCTGACCAACGTAATGATTCATACCGCCACCATTAACACCAATACATCCTGTAAGCATTAGTGCCATGGTTCCAGCACGGTAAATTAGATTATTATGATACCAATGGTTGATGCCTGCACCAATTATAATGCTACACTTACCATGTGTAGTTTCTGCTGTTCTTGCCCATTCGCGTGAAAATTGCAGTACTGTTTTCGGGCCTATACCGGTAAATATTTCCTGCCAAGAAGGTGTATAAGCAGCTTCTTTATCATCGTATGTTGTGGGATAATCACCACCAAGGCCACGATCAACACCATATTGAGCCATTATAAGGTCGTAAACAGTTGTCACAGTAACTTCCCCATTAACGGTTTTAACACGTTTAACAGGTACACCTCGCTGCGCGGATATGGTTTTTCCATATTCAATAAATTCAACCTGAAGTACTTCATCGTTGTTTTCTAATAATGTAAGTACAGGATCGTATGATTTACCGGTTTCAGCATCTTCAAATTTCATATTCCAGTTGCCGTCTTTGCCATCCCAGCGGTGGCCAGAGCTTCCTCCGGGGCAAACAAAGTCACCGGTTTCGGAATCAATGTTCAGAAATTTCCAATCGCCTTTTTCAATATCTTTATACTTATCAATTGAGCTGGCTCTTAACAATCTGCCCGGAACCAGTTTTCCATCTTGTTCAATTACTTCAACGAGGAAAGGACTATCAGTATATTTCTTGGTATAATCAATAAAATACGGTGTCTGTTTTTCGTAATGGTATTCCTTTAAGATAACATGAGTAACAGCCATCCAAAATGCACCATCTTGCCCTGCATGAACAGGAACCCATTTGTCGGCATACTTTGCCACCATATTAAAGTCGGGGGCAAAAACCACTGTTTTGGTTCCGTTATGACGGGATTCAGAAAAGAAGTGTACATCGGGTGTACGTGTCATACCGAGATTAGCTCCCATAACGGCAATAAACTTGGAGTTGTACCAATCGGCACTTTCGGCAACATCAGTTTGTTCTCCCCAAATTTCGGGGAATGAGTTGGGCAGATCGCAATACCAGTCGTAGAAGCTAAGGTTAACACCACCCATTAATTGTAAAAACCTCGATCCTGCTGCATAACTAAGCATCGACATTGCAGGGATGGGTGAGAAACCGGTCAAACGGTCGGGACCATATTTTTTGACTGTATAAATATTTGAAGCTGCGATAATCTCTTTTGCCTCATCCCAGGTTGCTCTTCTGAAACCACCTTTTCCCCTTGCTTTTTGATACCTTCTGCGGGTTTCCGGATTTGTCTGTATATTTTCCCAGGCTTGCAAAGCATCACCCGTTTTGGCTTTTTCCTCATTAAAGATATCTACCAAAGCTCCCCTTATCATTGGATATTTTACCCTGATAGGGCTATATAAATACCATGAAAATGAAATTCCACGCTGGCAACCACGGGGCTCATACGGAGGTAGCGATTTTTCTAGCAAAGGGTAATCCATTGCCTGGGTTTCCCAAACAACTATACCATCTTTTACATGAATATTCCAGCTACATCCACCAGTACAATTTACACCGTGTGTGCTGCGAACTACTTTATCGTGCTGCCATCTGTTTCTGTATAATTCTTCCCATTTTCTTGTGCTAGGGGAGATAAGATCTTTTATCCAGCTCATATATATTAATTTTTGCTTAGTTTATTACTGGGGATTGCCTGTTGAGTATTTCATGATTGACGCTTTTTTTCTTTCGCCTGAAGTAAAGTACTATGATGGAAAGAAGCAGCATAATAAATATCATTATTCCGAGAATAACGAAGGTTGTACCAAAACTCACAGGATGCTGATAATACCTTTCCTTACTAACTGACTGTAAGTATGCTGTAAGATTAAAAACCTCATCTAAGGTGAGTTTGTTTTTAGCATAGGTTACTGCCATGGCAGGAAATGGAGGGTTACTTAATATTGCAGAAACGCCAGCACTTCCCATTATTTCATGGGTTTCGGTAAGATCTTTGGCAAGAGTTCCACTACTGAACACATTGTCGTCTTTTATTTTATGGCACGAAATACAAGATAAACCTCCATTTGTAAGCCTTGTTTTTCCCGAAAATATCAGTCTTCCATCAATAATATTTTGTGGTTTTGCATTTTCCAATAAATCAACTGCCATTTCTTGACTTCCTTCTGCTGAGATTCCTGAACCAGCCTCCTTAATATAGACAATAATTGCATTAACTTGTCCAGCATCAACTGGCTGATCAGGCATTAACAGATTGTTATACTCTTTGTAGATTGCCACAGCATCAGAATCACCACTATTAATAAGGGATTGTGACGATTGAATAAAAGAAGTAAGCCATTCAGGGGATCTCTTATTGGATATGTTTTTAAGATCCGGGCCAACTAATCTGCCTTTACCAATGGTGTGGCATGGAGTACATAATTTCGTAAATAACTCTTGACCCTCATCAGCTTTGCTTAACATAAAAGTAAGGACTCCCAGTGCAACGAGAATGGATTTCTTTAGATGATATTTCATAAAAATGCCATTAAAAATTTGGAGTATAAAAGTATAGATAATATGAATTTGAAAACACTAAAATATGCGTAGAATCATAATTTATATGAATTCTAAATAAAATAGAAAGTTCAAAAAACCAGGAAAACAGTGATATAAATGCAGTTTAAGAATAAAAGTACTTTAATTACATGTATATAAATATGATAAGTATCATATAACAATACTGTTTCTTTACTCTCATATATTTGCTTTACAGATATTTTAAATCTAAAATATTGGATTACTTATTACTAATCTTTCTTAATGCTTTATTCTTTTTAATTATCATTGCCACAAATTTTATTCTCAAATTTGTAAGCATGGAATTTTTCAGAATAGTGGAAGTAGGAACAACAGAAGAAAGCATCAAAAGATTACTGAAGCTGGATAAAATTGAGAATATGAGCAACCAACTATTTCAGTTAGCCGAAGCAAGTGGACGGGAAGTTTCGATAGGGAGTATATGGGGCGAATTTACCTTGACATGTGATTTAATCAATGGAGGACTTCGATTTGCTCTTGTTGAATGTCCTAATGCATTAACATGGACAATAACAACCGGTTTTGCTCCTGCAAGGGAAGCAATAGTGATTCATCTCACTATAAATAGAAAACAAAAGCAACAACAATTTATTGATGAAATAGAAGAGTTTCTGGATGATCAAATGCTTTGTCTGCAAAATATTTTTTCGGGAGATAGCCCATCATAATCCATTTGATTATCGATAAGCCCATTTACTGCAAAGCGTCACTTAAGTATTTTTAAAAATCAGCTTTCTTAATTGCCCCAATACCATTTGTATTCAGGTTGGTAGTGCCAGGATCACCATCATATTTTATTGATCCCACTCCATTTAATGTTGCTGTTAATATATCCGTGGCGTAAACTTTTGCCCCTCCAACACCAGAAACAGTTACGTTCATGTCAGATGTTTCAAATTCGGATCCATCAAAACCACCAACACCTTCAACACGCACAATACTTTTGTCGCTGGTTCCGCTAACTGTCAGCACTCCCGTTCCATACATGTTTCCGATAAACTCATTGCAATCAACTTCCAGGTCCATGTTTCCGGTACCCCTTAAAATCGCAGTGAGGCTTGATACCTTAAATTGGGATTCGGTATTAACATTACCAACACCGGATAATGAAACAGATGAAATAGATTTGAAGTAAACTTTTATTGTGACTGACTTAAAAAGTTTAGTAATGTTTTTGTTTTTATCAGTTGTGCTAATTGTTAATAGATCACCTTTTTGATCAATACTAACAAAATCAAATACATCTGTATTCTCACTTTCGATTAAAACTCGTTCTTCATCCGAAGGAATTAATACCCATTGTGCTGAACCTTCAAATTTTACTTCATCAAACGAAGTTACTTTTATTTCTTTTGTTTGTTGAGCTTTTAGGCTAACTGTGAATAGGATGATACCTAAGGCTAGTAATATGTTTTTGTGCATCATGATAATTTTTAGTTGATTTAGATTGTAATAATAATTCATATTATTTAATGACAAATAATTAGCCAAAGAGTTACTCTTATTTTACTTCTTTTGCGAATAGTACTAACAAACTAAAAATGCATATTTATTTAGTTTTCTGATATTCATTTATGGCCTCACTAACATTGATAATATAATCTCCAATTTTTTCATTTATTGAAAACAAATCGCTATAGTAGGAACCGGTTTTATGTTTGTATTTTTTTTCCTTAAGATCCTCAACATGCTGTTGACGAAGTAAGTTTCTTTTATCATTAATCATTTTTTCAATCATTGTGGCATTTTGGATGTTCACCTGGCTAAATTCCTTAGCAAGGTTTTTATTCATTTCAACAAATGCTTTTTTGATAAGGGCACTCATTTGGCGTAGCGAGTCTAACTGATGCTCGGTAAATTTTAATTTTGTTTGTTTTTGACTATCGATAACTTTAGAAAGTTGAAATATTGCGTCTCCAACGCTTTCCATGTCATCGATTATTTTTAACATCGCCCTTATTTTTTTGGAGTTTTCACTACTTAATTCCCCTTCAGAAACCTTGGTAAGATAAATTGCAATTTCCAGCTCCAGATTATCAGTTATTTGTTCGTATTTCTCAATTTTTGAAATTAGTTTATAATACTTTTTCGTTTGGTCTTCGTTCATCAGACTTTGGATAAAAGAGAACATTTTTTCTATTCTGATGCCAAAATATGAAATCTCTTTTTGGGCTTGAATAATTGCCAGTTCGCCTGTGGAAAACAAACCAGAATTAATAAATTTTAATCTGAATTCTTCATCGTCATCGCCTTTGTCAGGAACCATCATTGTTGCTACTTTTGCAATTAGTGGGGCAAATCCTATCAAAAGAAGTGTATTAATAATATTGAAACTAGTGTGAAAAACTGCCAAACCAATTGGATATATTCCTTTTACACTTTCAAAATCACTTTGTGTAAGATTAGTCTTTAGCAATGAAACCCCATGTTGTTGTTGCATAAAAAAATCAATTCCAAGTAAAAAATAATGGAATATTGCAACCATCCAAAGAACACCAAATATATTAAAAATTAAATGGGCTCTGGCAGTTCGTTTAGCTGATACATTTGCAACCGATGCTGCAATATTAGCCGTAATTGTAGTTCCAATATTTTCGCCCAATACCATAGCAGCCGCAAGTTCGAAAGGGATTAGCCCATTGTAACACATTACAAGTGTTAATGCCATTGTTGCACTTGAAGATTGAATGATAACGGTTAGCACAGTTCCAACAAGGATGAATATCAAAACCGACAGAAAACCAAGGTCTGTGAAAGATTTGAGAAAATTCAATGCTGCCGGATTTCCATTAATATCAGGAACTGATTCCTTAAGAAATTGTAATCCAATAAAAAGGATAGCAAAACCAATGATGAACTCACCCCATGATTTACGAGTGCTATTTTTTGAAAAGAAAAGAGGAAAGCTAATTCCAATAAGTGGTAGCGACAGGAAGCTAAGGCTGACTTTAAACCCCAGTAAGGCAATTATCCAGGCAGTAATTGTTGTCCCAATATTGGCACCCATAATCACGCCAACAGAAGCAATTAGGGATAGTAGTCCTGCGTTTACAAAACTAACTATCATAACAGTTGTGGCAGAAGATGATTGTATTGTTGTGGTTACAAGGATACCCGTTAGCACACCCTTAATTCGGCTGTTTGTCATTGCAGCAAGAATTTGCCTCATTTTACTCCCGGCAACTTTTTGTAGTGCCTCACTCATGAGTTTCATCCCATATAAAAACAAACCCAATGCACCAATAAGTGTTAAAGCCTTTCCAATAATAGAAAGTAATTCAGCCATATCCTTTTCTTAATTAAGAGCTATCAATATTAGTGTAATTATCAAATAATTCATTCATAAATAGCTGTGGATTTACGAAAAGTTATCTACAATTGATACACATATTATCATTATTTGGTATTATTACAATTTCGTCTTATTCCATCATAATAATTTAAGTTAAAGATGTCAAAAATAAGTTTACCGAACTATTTAATAGTACACCGCTTTTAATAGTAGCTCCAGGCAGAATAAACTTAATAGGTGAGCATACCGATTATAATAATGGCTTTGTATTGCCGGATGCAATTGATAGTAGCATTGTATTTGCTATGGCAAGAAATGGTGAAGAAGTGTTTCGTTTTTACTCAATTGATTTTGACGAGTCGTTTGAAACTGATAGTATTGATGTAGAAACCAATGATAAACAATGGGTTAAATACCTGGGGGGGTATTAGCACAGTTTCGAAAAGAAAATATGGAACTACCTAGAATTGACCTTACAAGTGAATCATTCAAAACCAGGAAAGTGTTTATTATTTTGGCCTATGCAATAATGATAATTTTGGTTGTGTTATATGCTGGTTTTTGGTAATCTATACTTTGTTGGAATTTTACACTATGTTAATTAATCTTAAAAAAGAGATTCATTTATCTTTAACATTAATTTTGCATAAAATTAAGTTAATAAAATGAAAAACTTTTTCTTGACAGTGGTTCTGGTGTCTCTTACTTTTAGTTTTTACGGACAGGGACAGAAATCATATCGTCAAATAATTGAGACTAATAATGTGCCAAAAGAAGTGAGGAAGAATTTTAACTTACGGTATCCTCAATCCTTTGTTAAGATGTGGTATATAACCAATATAGCATATTGGTATGAAGATTATGGCCCATCATATTATAGTGGCTGGTATCAACCAAGGACAGTTGTGGTTTATAAGTTTAATGAACCTTCAAATTATGAAGTTGAATTTTTACATAATAACGAAAACAGCCGTGCAATATTTAACCGTTATGGCCAGTGGTTTGAAACCAGAACACATATTGTTAATCTGCCTGAGGAAATATCAGCCGCCTTGAAAGAATCATCGTTTGGCAATTGGAAAATATCTGATTATAAAGAAAGGATAGAAGCTCCGGGAATGCCAGGCTCTGTTTATAGAATGCAAGTCTCGAAAAATCAATTATCCCATATAATAAGAATAAACGAAGATGGAGATATAGTTCAGATAAAAACTGAATAATCACAACACTAAATAATTACTCATGAAAAAACTTACTTTAATTATTGCCGGATTGTTTGCCGGATTATTTACTTTTGCTCAATCAAACACTGAAGAAATTGACCTTTTTCAATCGATGTATGGTATTGAAAAAAAGGCCATCGTTAAAGAATTTGTTCAGCCAAAAGCGATTAATAGAGAAGCATTTTGGGAGGTTTATGATAATTACGAATCTCAACGCAAAGTGATTGGCAAAGAACGAATTATTTTGCTTGAACAGTTTGCTACACAGTATGAGAAAATGACTAATGATGAATCCATTTTGTAGATGAAAAAAATAATTGCACTAGACGATAAGCAAGATAAATTAATTGTTAGTTATTATAAAAAGGTTAGCAAAGTAACAACTCCAATAGTTGCTATGCGGTTCTATCAGTTGGAAACTTATTTAATTACAGCCATAAGGTATGAGATTCTAAATGAAATGCCCTTTGTTGAAGATAAATAACTTAGCCTAATTATATCCTTTTTTATTATCAAGTTATTGGTTAAAACCCTGCAATTTCATTGCAGATACTTTAGTTTCTATAAACCTTTTTTATACATCTAGTCCGGAGATTGAAGCTTGAAGTCCGAAGAAATTCTTCTAGCTTCCGACTTCGGACTTCCGACTGTTAGAATTTATATTTGGTGAATTTTATTCACTTTTAAAACCTATGTATTTTCAATGCATAGTGGTTTAGTTATCAAAATAATTCAAAACTCTCGTTTAATTTAGGTATAGCAACATCCCAGTGAAAAGTGTGAGTAATTTTTACTCTCAACGCATTGGCGGCCTGTGATTCACCATGTACAATAAATACTGTTTTCGGTTTAGAAGTCAGACCTGAAAGCCAGTTTATAAGGCCTTCCTGATCAGCATGTGACGACATGCTAACCATCTCTTCAATATGGCAATCTACTTTGTAGAAATTACCATGTATTTTAATTTCTTTAATTCCGTTGTGAATAAGCCTTCCTCTTGTGCCCTCGGCCTGGTACCCGGCAATCATCACCGTTGATTTTGGATTTTGAAGATGATCCTGAAGATATAGTAACACTCTGCCTCCGTTCATCATACCGCTACCTGCAATTACAATCTTTGGTGTTTTATCGCTGCTTATCTTAAATGTATCCTTTACAGATGCAACAGTCTTTACATGATTCCATGCCTCATCAAAAACATCTGTTCCAAGTTTATGATAAGTATCAAAATCGGAATAAATGCGACTTACATTTACTCCCATTGGGCTATCAAGATAAACGGGGATATTGGGTATTTTTTTCTGTTTTTTCAATTGCCATATCATCCAGATAAAATCCTGGGCTCGGTCTACAGTGAAACTCGGAATTATTAAAGTACCACCTCGGTCATAAGTTTGATTGATTATTTCACTTAGTCGTTTTTTTGCATCTTCATGTTTATGATGCCTGTCGCCGTAAGTTGATTCCATAATAATGTAATCGGCATGCTTCGGACGATGTGGTTCTTCAAGCATTGGATCGTCAAATCGGCCAATATCACCCGAGAAAACAAGTCGCTTTTTATCAACTTCCAACTCAACAAAAGTTGCCCCCATAATATGTGCTATCAGGTTTAATCGGAATCGGATATTATCATCAATATCGATCCAACTATCACAGGCAACATCATATAATTGATTAATTGCTTTTTTTGCATCTTCTACAGTATACAATGGCTTTGCTGGAGTATGTTTTGAATAACCAATGCGATTTGCCATTTCAGCATCTTCCTCTTGAATTTTTGCACTGTCGAGCATTATTACTTCTGCAATTGCACCAGTAGGGGCTGAACAATATACTTTTCCTTTAAATCCTTGGGCAACCAGTCGTGGCAAATAACCAACATGGTCGAGGTGGGCATGAGTAAGTATAACAAAATCAATTGTTGCAGGGTCAACAGTCAATGGTTCCCAATTTAATAATCGCAATTCTTTTAATCCCTGAAACAAACCACAATCGATTAGTATTTTTTTATTGCCAAATGTTACCAAGTGTTTTGATCCTGTTACGGTACCTGCAGCTCCAAGAAATGTGATATTAAGATTGTTATTCATGATGTTTTAATAAAAGAATGAAAATTACTATTTGTGTGCTTTTGTAAAATTACAATTGTTTATCTTTAGAATCTGGGAATCTTTTGCTTTTTATTTTTTTATAATACATTAACTTTTTATTAAAACACTTGTCTTTATACTATAAGCAATACAAAATCAAAGGTTTGTTTTGAGACAATAGTATTTGTGAGCCTACTTTCTCAACCAACATTAATCAACTTTTAATATTGGTTAAAAATTATTAATTGATAAAGCATATTTTTACAGATGGAAATAATACATCACAAAACTTGAACTCGCTATTTTAAATAAATTCACATACAGGGTTTTTATTCTGTTGCTATTAACTATAGCAACAGGTTTTGGTGCTCACGCTCAGCTCACTAAAATAATGGGAACAGTAAGTGATAGTATCACCGGTGAGCCCATGCCATTTGTAAATATAATTATTAAAGGAACCAGCGTAGGTGCTACAAGCGATTTTGATGGAAAGTACTCGATCGAGACTCTATCTCCGGGAGATACTATTATTGCATCTTTTATCGGATATCATAGAAAATCAACTCATATTGCACAAGGAATATTTCAGGTTATTGATTTTGTAATGACTTCACAGCACGTTCAGTTGGCTGATGTAATAATAAGACCGGGAATTAATCCTGCCGAAGTATTGCTCGAAAAAATTATCAAGAATAAAAAAAACAACAATCGCGATCACTTTGATGCATATCAATATGAAGCCTACACAAAAATAGAACTCGATGCTAATAACATCACCGAAAAGTTCAAGGAGAGACGGATATATAAGCCGTTTCAATTTATTTTCGATAATGTTGACACATCCACAGTAAATGGGAAAACTTATTTGCCAATTTTTTTAAGTGAAGCTATTTCGGATGTTTATGCAAAAAAAGAACCCAGATCATTTATTGAAAAAATTAAGGCAACAAAAATAAGTGGCATCAACAACCAAAGTGCTATGCAGTTGCTTGGAGATGAGTTTCTGGGAACAAATATTTATGATAATTATATTCAAATTTTTCAATTAAACTTTGTTAGTCCGATAGCTGATGGTAGCCTTCCTTTTTATAAATACTATTTGGTCGACAGTGCCTATTTTGACGGTAACTGGTGCTATAAAGTAATGTTTAAGCCTCGCCATAAGCAAACATACACGTTTAACGGAAATTTCTGGGTTCATGATACTACGTTTGCAATTAGGGAAATTGAAATGCGAGTTGCTGAAGATGTTAATATGAACTTTGTTAACGACCTGGTAATCAATAAAACATTTCAGTTAGTTGATGGCGAACATTGGGCATTGACCCGAGATTACACCGTTGGTGATTTTAACCTGATTGAGGGCAATAAAAAAGTTCTTGGATTCTTTGGTAAAAAAACTACTACATACCGAAAGTATATACTTAATCAACCAAAGGAAAACGAGTTCTATAAAGCTCCTGTTAATGTAATAATTGCTGATAGTGCTGATGATCAAACCGAAGAATTTTGGACGGGTAGCAGGCATGAAGAGTTGAGCAAAGATGAGCGAACGGTATATTACATGATCGATACTCTCAGTACAATTCCACAATTTAAAACTTATATCGATATTGTAGAGATGGTTGTAACCGGATACTATGTAAAAGGAAAGTTTGAAATTGGACCATATGCCTCTATGTTAAGCTTTAATGCTGTTGAGGGAGCACGGTTCAGATTTGGGGGGCGTACCAGTAACGAATTCAGCAAAAAGGTTATGATAGGAGGGTACTTAGCCTATGGAACTTTGGATAGCAAATTTAAGTACGGAGGGAATGTACTTTATATGTTTAATAAAAATCCGCGCCGGGCATTAAGTGGCTCGTTTAAGTATGATTTGGAACAACTAGGGGCAAGCCAAAATGCATTTAGAGAAGACTTTTTTCTGGCCTTCCTTTTCCGGCGTCAACCTGCCGACAAGCTATCATTAGTGGAAGAGATTAAACTTAGTTACGAACATGAATATTTTAACGGATTTAGCAATACTTTTATTCTAAAAAATCGAAATTTATACCCCATTGGTGGTACTAAGTTCGAAATTAATGACCCTTTGCCTGATGATTTTACACACAAAATAATTGAAGATGCAATAACATCAGCTGAGATTGGTGTTGACTTGCGGTTTGCTTATAAAGAGCGTATTTCGATGGGAGAGTTTGAACGTATCAGTCTTGGGGCAAAATTTCCGATCGTAAATATTAAATATGCCTATGGTATTCCCAACCTATTTAAAAGCGACTACGAATATCATAAACTGCAATTGAGTGTAAAGCACTGGTTTAATGTATTTAGTATAGGATGGTCAAGATTTAGGATTGAGGGTGGTAGAATTTGGGGAACGCTTCCCTATCCATTATTAAAGCTTCATGAGGGTAACGAAACATATTTTTTTGATGAGTCGGCGTTTAATATGATGAACTACTACGAATTTGTTAGTGATAAATATCTTAAGGTGTTTTATACACATCACTTTAACGGATATTTGTTTAACCGAATACCACTTTTCAGAAAGCTGAAATGGCGTGAAGTGGCATTTGTAACAGGCCTGGTTGGAGGTATGGATCAGAAAAACAGAGATTATTCAGTTTTCCCACAAGGTATGTATACTCTCGACAAGCCCTATTTTGAAACCGGCGCAGGTATCGAAAACATATTTAAAATACTACGTGTTGATGCCGTTTGGCGGTTATCATATCTCGATCATCCAAATACTTCTCCATTTGGGATAAGATTTAGTATGCAGTTTAATTTTTAATATTTATTCGCCTTTTTTTCTCTTTTTTCAGCTTTTTTTTCTTTTGGGGTTTTTGCTGATTCTTTTTTTTCAGCTTTCTTAGCATTTTGTCCTTTTGCCATGATTATATATTTTAAATATTTATAATATTAATTGAGAGGTACTGCTCCAAGAAGTTTAAGATAATTATTGTGATTGTGTTCAACCAATAGCCAATGGTCATACCAACTAATAGAGTCTAGTAAATTTGTTCCTGATGGGTTTGTTGTAACAGGAAAATTCCCAATCGTATCTGCCACAACAATATTATAGTACTTTATTCCTCTTGAGGTAAGAGAATCTTGTGCTGTCCTAATTATAAGTCGGTAAAGCGATGATGTTTTAACAGGAATATTCTTGCCAATAATGCCAGGTAAATTTGAGTAACCATATGGAATCATATCCAATGAATTTACAAACATTCGAAATGAGGCATCTCCAGGGAGGGAGCTTAAAAAATTATCTTGAAAACTTTTGTTTACCCATCCCGGGCCTGCAAATGCATAAGTGGAAAATAAAAATTTATCCTTTAGCCCATCGTTTGTTATAAGCCAATATGCCATTAATGGAGCAAGCCCACCCCCAAGGCTATGGCCTGTTACAAACAGGGGTATTTTTGTTGATGTATTTATAGATTTCAAATATTCCTCAAGAGTTGATCCGTTATCCGGATCTTTAGTTTCTAGTATGCTATTAAAGTCATTCATCGATCCTCTTGATACTGAATCACCTGATTTCCCATAGCTGAATTCAACAAGTTTAAATACGTCAACATCCGATAATATATTACCTATTGAATGAACATTTGTGCCTCTTATGGCTATCGCAAATGCAGGACTATCACCAGTTGTGTTAGTAGCAACATAAACGAGGTTTTCGTTGTTAGGTGTAATCCCAGGGCCCCATGCTAAACTCCAATTACCACGTGTTGTGAGCGATGTGTCGGAAAGTAGATCTAATATGTAATGTTTAATTGTGTCAGGAACCGAATCGTCTGCTACATAAGCTATGGCTGACAATGTCATCATTTGACCCGGCAGATTAGGATTTTCAAGTCCAATATCATCCGATGAGTCATCATCTTTTTTGCAACCCTCAGAAAAAATAAATACTGATAGAATTATTAAGGCAGCAAATAGTAGATTTCTTTTCATAGTTGAGGAGTAGAATGTTAATAATACAAAAGTATAATTATTTAGATCAATTTCAAATAATATTGATCACTAATACGTTTTATTAGCCAGCCTTTTTTTCATCATAGGGATACTAACGAAAACGAAGAGAAGTGTAACTGAAAGTGGCCCAAAGATCGTCCACCAAATAGAAAAGTCAACTACCACACTCATAAAATACAGACCCCACCAAAATAGTACTTCGCCGGCATAATTAGGATATTTTATTAATCCCCAAACCCCTTTTTGCAATCGCTCATTTGAGCGATGCCCTGATTTTAAATGGAGTCTTAGTGTATCATCAGCAGTTTTTTCGAGGTATATTGCGGCCATTGTAAAAAATACGGTAGATACAGTAAACCAGGAAGTTGGAGAGGCTGCCGTTGAATTCAAAGCATAGAATAATGGAACTAAACCTGCAAACACAATTGCGGTGGGTAACAAATGTATTCCAAAAAAGTCCACCAGCCAATAATACCTGCCTGTACGTTTTTTAATATTAACATATCTCCAGTCTTCATCCTCAAACCCATCCCACCTCAGTATCCAGTTCCAGGTTAATCTTGTTCCCCATATTAAAACAACTACCCATAATATTTTGTAATAGAAATCTGTTTGTGCTGAATTGAAAAGCCAATAAATAACTATAAAAATAGGGGCCGCACTCCAATATGGATCATAAACACTTGAGTTCTTATATTTAGCGCTAAAAATAAATACGATTACCATGGCAATAAAATCAGCCAAAGCTGTTTTCAATAGTATGTTGGCAATTGGTGTGTACTTAAGTGTAATAATTGCAGCCATAAGTGCAATTGAATAAATAACCAATATATGGAGTAGGTCTTTTACTTTTTGTTTCATTAAATAATCGAATTATCTCTTTACAAAGGTGTGAAATTATATTGAAAGTTTAGTGATGATCTTTCAAAAAATATTTGAAAAGATAAAAAAGAATA
>JABMPH010000351.1 GCA_013203805.1 Bacteroidota bacterium
GAGTACAATGGGGTGAAGAAGGAAAGGGTAAAGTAGTTGATGTACTTACTCCACAATATGATATAATAGCCCGTTTCCAGGGAGGGCCAAATGCGGGACATACAATTGAATTCGATAATAAGAAATTTGTTCTTCACACTATTCCATCAGGTATTTTTAATTCAAATACAATTAATGTTATCGGAAATGGTGTTATCATTGATCCTTTTATTCTCCGTAAAGAGATTAACAAGCTGGATGAAAGTGGTATTGATGTAAGAGAAAATTTACTGGTTTCGCGTAAAGCACATATAATTCTACCAACGCATAGATTACTCGACGCTGTTTATGAAGAAGCCAAAGGTAAAGATAAGATTGGTTCAACACTCAAAGGAATTGGCCCTTGCTATACCGATAAAGTAAGTAGAAACGGAATTAGAGTTGGGGATATTGAAAATGTTAATTTTGAAGTCAAATATCAAAATGCGAGAAAGCGACATATTCAAATTATTGAACAATATAATACCAACTTTAATGAAATTGAAATTGATGGACAATTATTTTTGGAGTACGAAAAAAATTGGCACGAAGCATTAAAAGTACTTATTGCTCTTAAAAAAGTAAACAGCGAGTATTACCTAAATAAGCAACTTGAAGCTGGAAAAAAAATATTGGCTGAAGGAGCTCAGGGAACACTGTTAGATATAGATTTTGGATCATATCCATTTGTTACATCTTCAAATACTACAACCGCTGGCGTTTGTATTGGCCTAGGCATTGCGCCTAAAAATATTGGCAAGGTATTTGGAATATTTAAAGCTTATTGTACACGTGTAGGAAGTGGCCCATTTCCAACCGAGTTATTTGATAATGATGGAGATATGCTCCGTAAAATTGGCAATGAGTTTGGATCTACTACTGGGCGGCCAAGACGTTGTGGCTGGCTTGATATACCGGCATTAAAATATGCTATAATGCTAAATGGAGTTACCGAACTGATGATGATGAAATCGGATGTTATGAATCAGTTTAAAGAAATTAAGGCTGCTTCAAAGTATATGTATAAAGGTGAAGAAACATCTGAAATCCCCTTCGATGACAGTGAAGGTTTATTAACACCTGTATATACTTCATTACCTGGCTGGGGTTCAGATATTACAATTGCATCAAGTTATGATGACTTGCCTTGTGACCTAAAGAATTACATTAAATATATTGAAGATAGTGTAGGTGTTCCGGTTAAATTGGTTTCATTTGGTCCTGATAGAAAAGAAACGATTATCAGGTAGTATTGTTTGTGATCAATCAATAAACATGTACGGATTGAAAATCCATATGCTTGAATTACTAATAGTATACGCTTGAAAGCAACAACTAACAAATATCAAATAATATCCAATGTTCAAAATATCAATGTTTTAATCTATAAATAGTTAAAAAATAGCTTATACTTTATTTATTACAAAACCGTTTTATTACATTGTATGATTCAGTAATACCTAGCTCACCTGCTTTGCTTAAATCTATACATGCTAGTTTCGATTCATTAACATAAAGCAATGTTAATGCCCTATTATAATATGCCTCGGCAAGGGTGGGTTGTAATTTTATTGCCATTGAATAATCATCAATTGCCCGCTGATATTTTTTCAGGGTTAATTTTACGTTTGCTCTATTATAATAAACAAAGGGCAATCCCGGGTTTTGTTCTATTACTTTGGTAAAGTCGGTTAGAACTTCCATGTGATCTGGTGGAGTCATTTCTCCCTCTTGCTTACCGTTAAATGATTTTTTACTTATGGTTATTGAATTTGTGTACTTACTATCAGCATAAATAAACTCATCCATTTCGTAGCGCAACGTACCTCTATTTAAAAGAGCATATGATATATTAGGATCATACTTAAGGGCAATATCGTAAGCATTTATTGCTGTGGTATAATTTTGTAACATACTATTAATAACTCCTTTTAAAAAATATGCCCCTGCTGTATCACCATTAATTAGTATTGTACTATCTATCCTCTGAAGCTCTTGTAATGCTGTTTCTTTTGTCACAGGCCAGTCGCGAGTTGTGAAAACAAACCTAATTCCCTGTTTATTATCAGCATTAAATGCAGAAATATTTTCATCAAAATATTCATACTGCGTGTACTTCATATAAATAGAATCAGGAAGATCGAAAGCATAAATCAAATAGAAATTTGTTTTTGGTTCAATATTAATTCTATTAAATTGAATTCTTCCTTTCTGCATATCCCCATTTACAAAATCAGCTTCAAATTCAATTATTCTATTAAAATATGCTGAGTCGGCATACCTGCTGTAAAGTACATTTGGATCAAGTCCTTCAGCGTTGGCAGCTGCTATAATTTCTGTTGCCCGATCATGATCAGCCCTAGCTCCCACTCTTTCCTTTAAGGCTTCTCTTACTGCAGATCTGTTTATATATGCTCCTGCAAAATCTGGAAATATTTCAATTGCAGTTGATAAATCGTTTTCGGCTTCAGAGTATCTTTTCAATAGGTAATAAATATTTCCTCTATTATAATAGGTATAAATGTTGTAAGGATTGATATTAGTTACTTCATTATATGCTTCAATTGCCTTTTGATAATCTTTTCCTGCTCCGTAAACTATTGCCAAATTATAATAGGTTAGAGCATTATTAGGATCTAGTTCAAGTACTTTATTGTAGTTATCGATAGTACTTAATGTATCTTCTAACTTCAAATATGCAAGAGCTCTTTGAAAATAAACAAAAGGGTTACTATCGTCGAGTGTAATTGCATGATTATAGTCTGCAACAGCTGATTCAATACTATCAATTTCATATTTTATCATACCCCGTTTTACCCACGCTTCAGCATTAAAATAATCGAGATAAATAGCCCTATCAATATCCTCAAGGGCTTCGCTATTTTTATTAAGGAAATGCTTGGCAATACCGCGATTAAGCCACGCGGAAGCTACATTAGCTTTTAAATTTATTGAGGCCGAAAAATCGTTAACTGCACCTTCATAATCACGAATGTGCATTTTGGTATCGCCACGCGCCAAAAAAATATCTGGATTAAATGGATCAATTTCAAGAGCCTTATTAAAATCTCTAACGGCATGTGCATAATCAAGCAACCTATCGTAAGAAATACCCCGGTATTGATACGCACGAGCGTAAAGTGGGTGAAAGTTAACCGTTTTTGTGAAATCATTTGCAGCTCCACTATAGTCGCCCAAACTAAATTTTGCAATTCCCCTTAAAAAAAAAGCCTCAAAACCATCTTGTTTTGAACTTAAAGCAGTATTAAAGCTCTTAATTGCTTCTAGGTATTTCTCCTTCTGCAATTCATTTTGACCTTTTGCTATAAAATGATGGTAATTAATTTGACCCTGAGCAATTGCAACAAATGTAAGCAGAATAAATAATGTTATTCCTGATTTATTCATTAAGAGGGTGGTTTTCTGCATTGTGTAACTAATCTATTTATATGGTTTTAATGCTCCGATTGCAAATATAGAAACTATAGATTATCTTCCTTAAAAGTGACTACCAGTTTATAAAATTTTAACTTTTAGGTATATTTTGCCGAACGAAATAACCGTAAATTGCTAATCAGATATTTTTATTAAATAGGAATATAATTCAAATTGGGATCTAACAGAATTCATATCATCATGCTTAACGTACTTGTTAATTGGAGTTTGATTGAGTAGTCTGGCTTTTACATTATCACTTAATTGGATTTTAATAATATCCATAATCTCTTTTTTAAGTTTTTCATCATAGATTGGGCATGCAGTTTCAAATCTATGATCTAAATTTCTCACCATCCAATCGGCTGATGAAATATAATATTTATGGTCTCCACCATTAGCAAATATCAGTATCCGTGAGTGCTCAAGGTATTTATCAACAACACTAATTACATTTATATTTTCGCTTAAACCCGGAACTTGTGGTATCAATATACATATTCCTCTACAGATTATTTCTAATTTAACACCTGCTTGAGATGCTTTATACATTTTATTTACAATTTTTTCGTCAACAATATTATTTAACTTAATGATAACCCAAGCCTCCAAACCTGCCTTAGCATTACGTATTTCTGTATTGAGTAATCCCATTAACTTGTTTCTTAAATAATAGGGAGCAACCAGTAGATGTTTAAATTTAGGTGGATTATAAGGAGCTTCGAATATATGGAAAAGCATATTTACTTCCTTAGCTATATTCTGGTTGGCAGTTAGTAAACTATCATCAGCATATACTTTTGCCGTTGATTCATTAAAATTACCGGTACTCAGGTTTGCATAATAACGATTCTTTCCTCCTTCTTTTCTCCTTATTAACAATAGTTTACTGTGTACTTTGTATCCCTGTAAAGTTTGAATAATCTTCACTCCCTCCTCGCGCAATTTTCTTGTCCAATAGATATTTGCTTTCTCATCAAATCTGGCCTGAATTTCCAAAAATACCGTAACACTTTTGCCATTTCGGGCTGCATTGATTAATGCGTTTATTACATTTGAATCGCGGGCAGCCCTGTAAAATGTCATTTTTATTGCCTTTACTTTTGGGTCAATAGATGCTTCACGCAACAAATCAACTATATATTGAAATGATTGATATGGAAAATGCAATAATATATCTCGCTCACTTATTACTTTAAGTATGCTTGTACCTGGCTTGAGTGCAGGGTGTAGTAAAGGTTTTAATTTAGAGTAAACTAACTTCCTTGAGCCAATTTTTGGAAAAGACATGAAATCCTTAAAGTTGTGATACTTACCTCCACCACGCAAGTTATCAGAAGTAGTAATATTTAATTTTTGAAGAAGCTTTTCTAAAAAATTTGCTGGAATATCATTATCGTAAACGAAACGAACCGGGGCTCCTTTTTTACGCTTCTTAATGCTATCGCTCATTTGTTCAATAAAGCTTTTCGAAATGTCATTATCAATATCCAGTTCAGCATCACGTGTGAACTTGATGGTATATGAAAGGTAAATATCAAACCCAAAAGGTGCAAAAATTTCACCCATCGAATATCTCATAACATCGTCAAGCATAATAACATAATTCTTATTGTCATCAGAAGGTAAAATTAAAAACCTGGATATAATATTGCTAGGTACTCTCACAAGTGCATAATCTTCATTTTTTCTTAATGTTGAATCTTGTAATAATACAGCAAGATATATGGCATTATCTTGAAGTGCATCAGAGTTTTCAAGACTATTGAGCATTATAGGGAAAAGGTTTGGAACAACTTCATTTTTAAAGAATTGTTGAACAAACGCTCCTTGTTTTTCGTTTAAATCGGTTTCATCAAGAAAAACTATTTTTTGTTTATTAAGTTCTTCAAGTATTAATTTAAAAGTGCTATTAAAATTTTTCTCCTGTTCCTCAACAGTTTCAAGTATCTCAGTTAGAATTTTTGATGTAGGGATTTTTCGTAGTTTATCCCTCTTTTTGTCCATCTCCACCATACGTTTAATGGTTGCAACTCGTACTCTGAAATACTCATCGCGATTGTTTGAATAGATTCCAAGAAACTTAAGCCTTTCAATAACAGGATTGTTAACATCCATAGCTTCTTGAAGTACTCGTTCATTGAAATGGAGCCAGGAAATTTCTCTATTAACAAGTCGTTTAGTGGTTGGCATTATGGTAGCATTTGTGGAAAAATAACAAATTTAACTTTAAATTTTGCATCCCCAATATTTTCCCAGCTATGGGTCTTAAATTCGATGCAAACAACACCAGTTGTTGGAAGATTATCAATTTTTGGTGAAATAAAATTATTGACAAAGCCAGTCAAAGTTGGATTATGTGCTACCAACATAACCGAATTAATTGAATTGTTTATCGAAAATAATTCGTCATAAATATCATCTTCACCTGCGTGGTAAAGAGTTTTTCTTTTTTCAATGTTCTCAGAATTATATCCGATACCATCGGCAATTAATTTTGCAGTACCATACGCTCTTACTGCAGTACTGGTCATTATTAGATCAGGATTGACACTTTCATCCTTTAAAAATTTAATTACCTTATCAGTCTTTATAACCCCAATATCTTTAATAGGCCGATCGTGATCAGATAACTCAACGTTTCCCCAAGAAGATTTAGCATGTCGAACTATTATAAGTTGTTTCATAATAAAGTGTTAATAACCAAAAAGAGGAAAACCACTCATCATTTCGTTAACTCTTTTTCTCACAGAATTAATTGTACTCTCATTATCAATATTTGAAATTACCTCATCAATAAGCTCAACTATTGGTTCCATATGATTTTCTTTTAAACCACGTGTTGTAATAGCGGGAGTTCCAACTCGTAGCCCGCTGGTTTGAAATGGCGAACGACTGTCGAATGGCACCATATTCTTATTAATAGTGATGTCAGCTTTTACCAGGGTATTCTCAACTATCTTACCAGTAATATCAGGGAATTTACTACGAAGATCGATTAACATTAAGTGATTATCGGTTCCTCCTGAGATAACCTTATATCCTCTTGATATAAATGCGTTTGACATTACATCAGCATTTTTTTTAACCTGTAGAATATATTCGAAATAACTATCAGTTAAGGCTTCTCCAAAGGCAACAGCTTTGGCTGCTATTACATGTTCCAAAGGACCACCCTGAATACCCGGAAATACAGCTGAGTTTAATACTGTCGACATCATTTTTGTTGCGCCTTTCGGAGTTTTTAGTCCCCAAGTATTCTCAAAATCCTCGCCCATTAGTATCATACCTCCTCTTGGTCCGCGTAGGGTTTTATGTGTAGTAGTAGTAACAATATGACAATGCTCAATTGGATCATTAAGAATTCCTTTAGCAATTAATCCGGCTGGATGTGCAATATCCGCCATGAGTATTGCCCCTACCTGATCTGCAATATCTCTCATTCGCTCATAATCCCAGTCTCTTGAATATGCTGATGCACCAGCTATTATCATTTTTGGTTTACCCTTAAGTGCAACCTCTTCCATTGCATCGTAATCAACAATGCCCGTTTCTTCTTTAACCTCGTATGCAATTGGATTGTACAATATTCCAGACGAATTAACAAAAGAGCCATGCGATAAATGACCTCCATGTGATAAATCAAGTCCCATAAATGTATCGCCCGGTTTTAAACATGCTAAAAATACAGCCATATTAGCCTGAGCACCTGAGTGTGGTTGTACGTTGGCATATTGAGCATCAAATAGCTCACAAGCCCTATCGATTGCCAATTGCTCACTTTGATCAACTATTTCACATCCACCGTAATATCTCTTT
Organism: Bacteroidota bacterium; assembly: GCA_013203805.1. Classification (GTDB taxonomy): domain Bacteria; phylum Bacteroidota; class Bacteroidia; order Bacteroidales; family F082. The sequence goes on from JABMPH010000351.1 coordinate 7,273, forward strand.
CCGGGATATCCTTCTGCATACTTATTTGTCATAACTGAGCCCATGGCTTCAAGTACTTGCTCACTTACAAAGTTTTCAGAAGCAATTAATTCTATCCCATTCATCTGACGTTCTTTCTCAAGCTTTATCAGGTCAAATATTTTCTGATCTCTTTCCATCTTTATTGTTGATTTAGACTGTAATTCTTTAAAAATATTGCATTATGTTTTTTGCTGAAACAAAAATATCAATTATTTCATAATCACAGCAAAATATTTACCTCATCTTCAAGTTATATCCTTACTTTTGTTCTTGAAATATTTTGCATTTACAAGCATCACAATTCCACTTTCTACGAGTTGATAATTTAACTATTAATGATAAAATTTGAAAGATTTGAATTAAGCAATGGCTTAAAGGTTATTGCACATCGCGACCCTACATCACCAATTGTTGCAATGAATATAATTTACAAGGTGGGTTCGCGTGACGAAAGTGTGCGCAGAACCGGCTTTGCCCATTTATTTGAACATCTGATGTTTGGAGGGTCTACTAATATACCAAAATTTGATATTCCTTTAGAAAAAGCCGGCGGCGAGAATAATGCTTTTACTAATTCAGATTTCACAAACTATTATCTAACAATACCGAAGAATAATCTGGAAGTTGCATTTTGGCTTGAATCCGACCGAATGAATAATCTGGCATTTTCACAAACAAGTCTCGATGTTCAACGTCAGGTTGTAATTGAAGAATTTAAGCAAAACTATTTGAATCAACCTTATGGAGATGCATATTTATTGCTTAAACCTCTTGCCTATAAGAAACATCCATACAGATGGAATACAATTGGAAAAGAAATTAGTCATATTGAAAAGGCATCAATGAACTATGTAAAGAGTTTTTACAAAAAATATTATAATCCGAATAATGCTATTATTTCAATTGCAGGCGATATTTCGATTAGTGAGATTGAATTGCTTTCGAAAAAATGGTTTGAGCCTATCACAGTAGGTGAGGATATTGGCAATATTTATCCCATAGAACCAATACAAACAAAACAAAGAAAGAAATCAGTATATCGTAATGTACCACAAAATGCCATATATATGGCGTGGCATATGCCAAAAAGAGCAGATATAGAATTTTATCATTGTGATCTTATTTCTGATATACTATCTAACGGTAATTCCTCCCGACTTTTCAGAAAACTTGTAAAGGAAAAAAGTGTTTTCTCGGAAATTAATGCATTCGTTACCGGTGATATTGATAACGGTTTATTCATCATCATAGGTAAATTGATGGATAATAAAACAATGGATATGGGCGTTGAGGCTATTAACAATGAGATTAATATCCTGTCGAATGAATTGGTTAGTGAATATGAACATGAAAAAGTTATGAATAAGATTGAATCAAATTTAATTTTTTCACAGATTTCAGTATTGTCGAAGGCAATGAACCTTGGTTATTATGAACTACTTGGTGATGCTGAAAAATGGAACAAAGAACTCGAAATTTACAGAAGTATCCAGCGTACTGATATACTTAATACTGCGAGTAAAATTTTCCATGCTAACAATCAAAATACATTATTTTATAATCGACTATAACTGAACTAAATGAGCAAAAACAACATGCATATTAACAGGTCAAAAATGCCACACACAGGTAAACATATTCAGTTGAATATTAGTGAGCCAAATATGGTTATTCTTGATAACGGCATTGAGACTTATATTATTGATGAAGGTGAGGTAGATTTCACAAGACTTGATTTTGTTTTCAATGCAGGTTCAGCAATACAAAATAAAGGACTGATAGCTGAAAGCACAATCCAGTTGCTTGTTGATGGAACTAATACAATGTCATCAGAAGATATTGCAAAAAGACTGGACTTTCATGGTGCAATTATCGACACAAATCTCACTAAAGATAAAGCATCTTTAACTCTTTATTCTTTAAATAAACAATTGCCCAAATTATTGCCCATACTTAAGGATATGTTCGAAAATGCTTCGTTTGAAGAATCCGAATTATCGAATTATATCAACCGCAAACGACATCAGTTTTCGCTTAATATTGATAAGGTTAAATTCAAAGCTATGCTTGAGTTCAACAAGCTGATTTTTGGATCGGATAGTTCATATGGACGCGTGAAGGAATTATCAGATTATGACGTTGTTAACCGACAGGATCTTGTTAGTTTTTATAACTCGCAATACACACCTCAAAACACCTATATAATAGCAAGTGGAAATGTAAAAAGTGATACCATCTCAAATATCAATAAATATTTTGGAACCGACTGGGGTAAGCCTTTAATTGGTTCAAACAATCAATTTCAGGTAGTTGATGTAACCAGCATTAATAAATTCATTAAAAAAGAAGGTTCTCTACAATCTGCAATCCGTATAGGCAAACCAGTAATTGGGAAGCGACATCGAGATTATAATAGCCTTATTGTTCTCAACACAATTTTGGGAGGCTACTTTGGATCACGATTAATGTCGAACCTTCGTGAGCAAAAAGGGTTTACCTACGGTGTAAATTCATATATTATGAATTATAAGCACGGTAATTACTGGAGTATAGCAACTGAAGTAAATGCCGATCATACTGATGAAGCAATAGATGAGATTCGTTTTGAGCTCAATAGATTAATAAATGAGAAAGTATCAAATACCGAACTCGATCTTGTTAAGAATTATATTTATGGTACTTACCTACGAAGCTTCGATGGCCCCCTTGCAAAAGCCGAAAGGTTTCGATCGGCCAAAGATCTGGATTTAAACTTCGAACATTATATTTCTAGTTTAAATGAAATGATGACACAAACTCCTAAACAGTTGCATATTATTGCCAATGAGTATTTCAAGTATGAAAAAATGATTGTATTAGTAGTTGGGAAAACCAAAAATGATAATATTGCAATTTAAAATGAAAACAATAATTTTTTAGCATTTTGAGAAATCTTATTTTAATAGCCCTTATTTCATTACTTGCAATAAATGTTTATTGTATCGAAGATCCACCGTTAATAACGTGTATTGAGGTTCATGAAGCAGGAGATGTTACTATCTATTGGCAATCCTTGGATTTAAGCGCATTGCAATTTGAAATTTTCTATTCAACTGACAAAATCAACTGGAACTTTGCCTATTCTGCTGAAGCTCTGAATACAAGCTTATCATATAACCATGCTGGTGCAAATGCAAATTTACAGATGTATTATTATTATATTACAGCAATTTACCCTTCTCCTACAACCCCGGTTGATTCTGATACATTAAGCACAATTTTCCTTGGAGTTATCCCTAAGCCCTTGGAAGGAATAGCCGAACTGGCATGGGTTCATGAACCCTTATCCGTTAGTTCCTCAGATTATTATCGCATATATCAAAGCATTTATAAGTTTGGAGAGCCACCAGTTTGGATATTTGTTGATAGTACATCGCACGAATCATTCTTAGATACGATTGGTAATGGATTATGCTTAGATAGCATAAACTACAAAATTGAAGTGGGAAATTCATATGGTTGCTTAACCGTTTCCAATATTGTGGGTGATTGGTTTAGTGAAAAAATCAAACCTGATATACCAATTCTCGACTCGGTAAGCATAAATGCCGATGGTAACATTATACTTGGATGGGAACATGTTGATAGTCCTGATATTAGCAATATCGTAGTGTATCGCAAGGTTGGAACTACTTGGCCTCCCAACACAGAAGTAACAATTCCCTACACAACATTCTACGAAGATACAATTCAGGATCCCTGCTTAAATAAAAATATAATATACGCCATTGCATCACTTGATAGTTGTGATAATATAAGTCCGAAAACCGAAGATACACAACAACGCCCGATATTTTTATATGATATTGAATATGAAATATGTACTGAAACAAACTCCATTCAATGGGAATCATATATAAACGCCACACCCCCGCTTGATAAGTATCAAATTTGGGTTGCGAAAAATAATGGCCCGCAAGTACTATTAGATGAGGTAGATCCAACTGAACTTATTTACAATCATACTAATGTTGAAAGCACAACCCATTACAGCTATTTTGTTAGAGCTAAATTTGGGAATTTTAGCTCAACCTCATGCATAAAATCCATTACTACCGGAAGTTATACTAAACCAAATTCAATTTATTTGGCTAATGCCGATGTGCAAACCGACAATACTATTAACCTGAGTATTGATCTGGATTTAATCCCTTGGGCATGTACATGGGAGATACTTAGAAGTGATGCCAATGGTACGATTCAATCATTAATTAGTACAATAAGTCGTAACGAAGTAACTACTACGCCATATATATCCGAGGATAAACAAGCCGATGGATCAACAGGTTATTATACATATTCGGTTAATGTATTCGACAGTTGTGGAGCCGAGGTACTTCAATCAAACACATTGAAGACTATTTACCTCGAGGGAACTCAACCATCGACTAACGAAAACCACCTGTTTTGGAATTCCTTAGAAGGTTGGGATGAACCTGTTAGCAAATATTATATTTTTAGGATTTCGAGTGATGAGGTATCTCCATTGCCAATTGATTCTGTAGATGCAACATATAATGAATATATTGATGATATTTCATCAGTTAATACTTCCCAAAGTCAGTTTACTTATTGGGTGCAGGCTATTGAGAGCAAGCTTAATAATTATGGTTACAAAGAAAAGAGTAACTCAAACCGAATTACCTTTTTTAGGGAAACGGAACTATATATGCCAAACGCCTTCAGACCTAACGGTATCAACAATATATTTAAACCTGTTACAACAGGATTCGGTGGATCAAATTACCTTTTCCAGATTTACAACAGATGGGGACAACTCATTTTTGAATCAACTGATCCACAGATAGGTTGGGATGGATCATATCAAGGAAATAAATCTCCACAAGGCACATATATATACAGACTGGTATACCAGAGTGTTTTCGGTTCACCAAAGAGCCAAAATGGCACTGTTACACTAATTGATTAAACATTAATGTTTAGTGGTTCCTAATTATATGATTTGTGATATTAACATACATCGTTAAATCATGTTAAATCTAATATATATCTGGATCTATCATACCAATTATATCGTATTTTTTGGTACTTTTGGCAAATTTTAAATTTAAGAAAAACATGTCAGTAGATAAAAATAAATTTAAAACCGAAGGCCTTACGTACGATGATGTTCTTCTTGTGCCAGCACATTCAACTGTGCTACCACGAGAAACTGACTTAAGCACTAAATTTTCAAGAAATATTGACCTTAAGATACCTATCGTATCTGCTGCAATGGATACCGTAACCGAGTCGAAAATGGCTATTTCAATGGCGCAGGAGGGTGGCATTGGAGTTATACATAAAAACCTGAGTATAGAATCTCAAGCACTTGAAGTACACAAGGTAAAACGTGCCGAGAATGGTATGATTCCCGATCCGATAACACTTAATAAAGAGGCCCAAATTAAGGATGCCTTAAAAATTATGGCTGATTTCAGCATTGGTGGAATACCTGTTGTTGATGCTGAGCATAAACTTGTTGGAATTGTAACTAATCGTGACCTCCGATTTGAGAGAGATCCTGATAAGCCAATTTCACAGGCTATGACTAGTGAAGGGTTAATAACTACCTCTGAATTTATTGACTTTGAAAAGGCTGCTGATATATTACAAGAATTTAGAATTGAAAAGCTTCCAGTTGTAAACGATCAAAATATTCTAATTGGTCTTATAACCTATAAAGATATCATTAAAATAAAAGCTCATCCCCATAGCTGTAAAGATCCACAAGGTCGACTTCGGGTTGCAGCAGCAGTTGGAATTGGACCTGACACAATGAATAGAGTGGCGGCTTTAGTTAAAGCAGGAGTTGATGCAATTGTTGTTGATACTGCTCATGGTCATTCGCAAGGAGTACTTGATATGGCTGCCAAAGTGAAGAAAAACTATCCTAATATTGATCTCGTTGTTGGTAACGTTGCCACTGCCGAGGCTGCTTTGGATTTGGTTAAGGCTGGTGCCGATGCGGTAAAAGTTGGTATAGGACCAGGCTCCATATGTACCACCCGAATAATTGCTGGTGTTGGAGTCCCTCAGTTGACTGCAATATATGATGTAGCCAACGCCCTTGAGGGTACAGGCGTTCCTGTAATTGCTGACGGAGGTATTAGATATACCGGTGATATTGTGAAAGCAATTGCTGCAGGTGCCAACACAATTATGGCAGGATCATTATTTGCAGGTGTTGATGAATCACCCGGTGAAGCTATTATTTACGACGGAAGAAAATACAAATCATACCGTGGAATGGGATCGGTTGAAGCAATGACAAAGGGATCGAAGGATAGATATTTTCAAGATACTGAGGATGATATTACAAAGCTGGTACCTGAGGGAATAGTTGGTAGAGTACCCTATAAAGGATCTTTAAATGAGGTTGTAACCCAAATGATTGGTGGACTAAGAGCAGGAATGGGTTATACTGGATCACATACTATTGCCGATCTGCAGATGGCTAAATTTATTAGAATATCGGCTGCTGGAGTTGTTGAAAATCATCCTCACGATATTACCATTACACGTGAAGCACCAAATTATAGCAGGAGTCATTAAATGACTATGGTATTATTTACAGAAGTAGAAGTTAGGATTTATCAGAAAAATAAGAACAAATCGAAATAAATAATTATAAATTAGAGAAAATGAAGAACCTTATTAAAGGAGTTTTATTAACAGTTGTATTAGCATTAGCATTAGTTAATGCAGTAGCCCAAAGTTCAATTGGCAAAAAAGTTTTAGTAACTGTAGGTAATCAAAAAGTTACGGCCAATGAATTTATGAAAGTATACGAAAAGAACAATAATCAATCATATCTATATCAAGCTGATCTAGTAAATGAATATCTTGAACTATACATAAATTTCAAGCTTAAGGTACTGGAAGCTGAAGCACTTAAGATGGATACTGCTTCCAGCTTTACAAAAGAACTTGCAGGCTACAGAACACAACTTGCTAAGCCATATTTTATTGATGAAACAGTTAATGATCAATTATTAAATGAAGCTTATGAGCGACTAAACAGAGATATCAGAGCAAGTCACATACTAGTTATGGTTAATGAAAATGCCACTCCTGAAGATACTCTTAAAGCATATAACAAAATTTCAAATATTCTTGATGAAATAAAAGCAGGAAAGAATTTTGCCGATGCAGCAGTTGAACACTCTGAAGATCCTTCAGCACGCGACACTGAAGCAATTCCTAATCAACAGAGGTTTAAACCGGGAAATAAAGGTGACCTTGGATATTTTACAGTATTCAATATGGTGTACCCATTCGAAAATGCAGCATATACTACCGACATCAATAGTATATCACCAATAGTAAGAACCAAGTATGGATATCATATCTTAAATATTACCGACAATAAGGAGGCAATGGGTCAGGCCGAGGTAGCACATATTTTTGTTGCTCTTCGACCTGAAGCAACAAGTGAGGACAGTTTAAGGAAAGTTGAAAAAATAAATAATATTTACAGTAAGATTAATGATGGTTTATCATTTGATGATGCTGTAGCTGAATATTCGGAAGATAAAGGATCGATAAAGGATAATGGAAAACTTAGTAAATTCTCTTGTAACCGGGTTGTTCCTGAATTTGTAGCAGCAGTTGATAAACTTGATGTTGGCGAAATTTCAGAGCCAGTTAAAACAGCCTACGGTTTTCATATTATTAAATTAATATCCATCAATAAACCTGGATCGTTTGAAGAAGAGTCTCCCATACTTAAAGAAAGACTTGTAAAAGACATAAGATCACGTAAAAGTGAAGAAGCAGTTATTGTAAATATTAAGAAACAGAATAAATTTAAAGAATATCCAAAAGCAATAGCTGAGATATTTGCAGCAATCGATACTTCAGTTCTTAGTAAGCGTTTTGTAGCCGGCGGTCTTAGTCAAATGACTTCTCCTGTTTTTAAACTTCAAAAGGAAAAATATACACAATGGGATTTCGCTAAATTTGTTCAGGTTAAGCAACGTGTACAAGAAAATATCAACAAAAAAGTATACCTAAATCAATTGTTTACTGAGTTCATTAACAGCAGTTGTATTGCTTTTATGGATAAAAATCTTGAAGAACAATATCCTGATTTCAAAGACCTTGTGCAGGAATATCATGATGGTATTTTATTATTTAACCTTACCGACGAAAAAGTATGGACAAAAGCCGTAAAGGATACAATTGGATTGCAACAATACTTTTCTAACAATAGAGAAATGTATAATTGGGGGGAACGTGTTGATGCTTCGGTTTTTCAATTACGTGATAAAAAAGTTATTGAAAAGGTAGAGGAAACAATACTAAGTTATGATAATGACGGTGACATCGCCAAAGCGTTAAGTAATGACAGCATTAAATCAGTAAGAATTTTACCTGATATATATGAATTGGGCGATAACAAATACGTTGATATGGTTGAGTGGAAAGTTGGGCTTTTAGGACCAATTAATTCTGATGTTGAAGACCTTACCGTATTTGTTAAGATTAACAAAATTCTTCCTCCGCAACCAAAAAAACTAAATGAGGCTCGAGGATTAGTTACTGCAGATTACCAATCATTCCTCGAAAAACAATGGATCGAAGAATTAAAGAACAAATATCCCGTTAATTTAAACGAAGCGGTTCTAAATATGATAATTCAAGAGAAGAGTAAATAAAATAGGCTATTAAGAAAATAACGTTGAGGAAGATACTATCATATTTGTTTGTAATGTTATTAACCACTGGTTGTATTGATACATTCAAGCAAAGTGATAGTCCTGCATTGGCACAGGTACATGGTAGATATCTGTATGTTTCGGATATAGTCGATATTATTCCTGAAAATACATCGCCTCGTGATAGTATTTCCTTGGTTAGAAGTTACGTTAATGACTGGGTTAGAACAAATGTTATGATTTATCAGGCTGAGCAAAACCTTCCTCCCGATCAACTTGATTTTTCAAAACAATTAGAGGATTACCGAAACTCTCTGGTTATTTATCATTATGAAACACAACTCATCAATCAAAATCTTGATACAATTATTAGTGATCTTGAAATTGAAGAGTATTATAATAGCCATCTTACTGATTTTGAATTAAAGGAGAATATCACCAAGGCTATTTATATTATTACTGAAAATAATCCTGAAGATGAAGATCAATTTGATCAAATCTTTGCATTACCCGATTCAACAATGTTTGATTCTCTTTATTATTATTCAGAGACAACCGCCTTATCCTCATATCTCGACACAACAAATTGGGTTAGTTTCTTTAATATTCAGCAAATTATTCCCATCGAAACATATAATCGGGAGTTATTTCTTAAAAATAATCGATTCGTCAAAATTAGTACCGACAGATACATTTATTTTGTAAAGTTCATTGATTTTAAAATTAAAGACGACATAAGTCCCTTAGCCTTTAAGCGTAATGATATTTATAATATAATTATTTCCCGAAGAAAAGTTAAATTAGCAAAAAAGGTTAGAAAAGACATATACGATAGGGCATTGAAAAACAATGAGTTTGAAATTTATTACCACGAATAAGAGTATTACAAGCTTATTGTTTAACAAGATGTAGCTTAACATAATTGACAAAAAAATGAACACATTTTTAAATATAAATATGCTAGTATCAAAAAACAATAAAAGCCGGATGATTCGGTATTTCATTTTAATAATTGGAATTGCTGTAAGTTCCTTTGCTTTTTCTCAAGAAAATGAAGAATATGTAATCGACCGTGTAGTAGCAGTTGTGGGAAATAGTATTATTCTTGAGAGTGATATCCAAAATCAGTATTTAAATTACAGAGACCAACGTAGTATCATCGGATCTGCCAGAGATATTAAATGCCGAATTATTGAAGAAATTCTTTTTCAGAAACTCATGGTTGCTCAAGCAGAAGTAGATAGTGTAGTTGTTAGTGATATGCAGGTTGAAGCAGATTTGGACCGTAGACTATCCGGGTTTATTCAACAATTTGGATCTCAGGAAAAAATGGAAGAATACTATGGTAAATCTTTGATTGAGATAAAAAAAGAACTCCACGAAATCGTACATGAGCAAATGCTTGCTCAACAGGTTCAATCAGGTATTGTGAGTAATGTTGATGTAACACCATCGGAAATCAGAACATTTTTTAAATCCATTCCGGATGATAGTCTTCAACTTATAACAACTGAATATGTTATTGCCGAAATAGTAAAAAATCCACCCATTAGTATCGAAGAAAAACTTCGTGTAAAAGAAGAATTAAACAGTATTCGAAAACGTATACTCGACGGTAGTAGTTTCTCAACACTAGCCATTATGTACTCTCAGGATCCGGGTTCCGCCAGCAAAGGTGGTGAACTAGGTTTTTATGGACGAGGCCAATTATACCCTGAATTTGAAGCTGTTGCTTTTAAGCTTAAGGAAGGCGAAATAAGTAATGTACTCGAAACCGAAGCCGGTTATCATATAATTCAAATGATTGCGCGAAAAGGAGATTATATCAATGTCCGTCATATACTTCTTACTCCAAAAGTAAGTCCCGAAGATCTGGTAAAAGCTAAAAAAGAGTTGGATAGTGTTGCTATATTATTAAGAGCCGACTCAATCACTTTTATCGAGGCTGTTTCAAAGTTCTCCGAAAGTGATAATGTTAACAATGGAGGATTAATAATTAATCCATACACAATGAGCACAACATTCAATGCCGAGCAACTTGATCCACAAGTATCTTTTGTAATCGAAAAAATGGAGGTAGGTGAAATATCAAATCCTGTACCAATGAAAACTGAAGATAATAAGGATGCATTTAGAATTATACTTCTGAAGAGCAAAACAGTACCTCATAAAGCAAATCTACTTGAAGACTATACTAAAATTCGTGAATGGGCACTTCAAAATAAACAAATGTCAAAAATGAAGGAATGGATCGAAGACAAAGCTAAAGACACCTACGTTAAAATTATTGAAGAGTACCGCACATGTAATTTTGATAATGATTGGGGAAACCGGGAATAGTTCATTTAACAAAGTAACAACCAATCTCTAATTTACCAATTACTAATGACTAATTACTAAAAATGACAACAAAATATAACTCCGATGTAGTAGCAATTAAAGCTTTCGTCGATAAATATAACCTTCTCAAATCAGAAATTGCAAAAGTTATTGTAGGGCAGGATGAAACTGTTAAAAATGCATTAATCTCCATTTTTAGTCAGGGACATGTATTACTTGTTGGGGTTCCGGGATTGGCAAAAACGTTGCTGGTTAATACAATAAGTGATGCGCTAGGATTAAGTTACAACCGTATTCAGTTTACACCCGACCTCATGCCATCTGATATTATTGGAACAGAAATACTGGATGAAAATCGCAAATTCAAATTCATTAAAGGTCCGGTATTTGCAAATATTATTCTGGCAGATGAAATAAATCGAACACCTCCAA
>JABMPH010000352.1 GCA_013203805.1 Bacteroidota bacterium
GGTTTGGTAACATAGTCATCAGCGCCAGCTTCAAATCCGGCAATTTGTGAGTAATCCTCGCCTCGTGCAGTTAAAAATACAATTATAATATCGTTTAAGGTCTCATCCTTTCTTATTTCCTTTACAGCTGTAATTCCATCCATTTCAGGCATCATTACATCCATTAGGATAAGTGAAGGTTTGTGCTTTTTTGCCTTTTCAACAGCTTTAACACCATTGTTAGCAGTAAACACTTTATAGCCTTCCTTCTTCAGGTTGTAGCTTAAAAATTCAACGATGTCATCCTCATCGTCAACAAGCAATATACTGAACTCGCTGTTATCCATATTGGTTGTGAAATTTGAGGATGCAATTTAGCATAATTTAAGGCCATAGGCAAATACCAATATTAATTTTAGGTTAATTAATATAATGACAAATTCTGTCAACTAAAATTGCTCAACTATTTATCCTTAAATTTGCAGATAAAGGATAAATACTTGAGCACTATTATTACCACTGACAAACTAAGCAATTTAGTAGTAACCCTTCCGGGAAAGCCCGGAGTATATCAATATTTTGATAAGGACAACCGTATTATTTATGTTGGCAAAGCCAAGAATATAAAAAAAAGAGTTGGCAGCTATTTTACAAAATCTCATCAGTCGGGTAAGCTAAAAGTTCTGGTAAGCAAGATTTGCGATATAAAGTTTGTTGTAACAGAAACTGAATTAGATGCTTTACTTCTCGAGAATAATCTAATAAAGAAATATCAGCCACGATATAATATCCAACTCAAAGATGATAAAACATTTCCATGGTTATGTTTGAAAAATGAACCTTTTCCGCGCCTTTTCTCAACAAGAGTGCTGGTTCATGACGGTTCCGAATATTTTGGTCCCTACGCCTCAGGGAGAATGATGAGAACCATTCTTGATATTGTTAAGCAACTTTTTAAACTTAGAACTTGTACTTTAAATTTATCAGATTCAAAAATTCAGAAAGGAAATTATAAGGTTTGCCTTGAATACCACATTGGTAATTGTAAAGCTCCCTGTATTGGATTGCAATCAGAAGATGAATATAATGAGACTGTAAGGCAAATTAAATCTATTATAAAAGGAAATATTGGTTCTGTAATTGCAGAGTTAACTCAGGTTATGAAAACTTTTGCTGAAGATTATGAATTTGAGAAAGCTCAAAAAGTAAAGGAAAAAATCGAAATACTTGAAAAGTATAAGAGTAAGTCCACCATAGTTAATCCACACATAAATAATGTAGATGTTATTTCGCTAGTAAATAGCGATAATCATTCTTACATAAATTATCTAAAAATAATTAGTGGATCTATTGTCCAGTCGCATACCGTAGAGATAAAAAAGAAACTTGATGAATCGGATGCCAAAATACTAACCTTTGCCATATTGGATTTTAGGCAAAGGTTCGAAAGTGAATCAACTGAAATAATACTTCCTATAACACCTGAGGTAGTAATTCCAGGGATTAAAATAACCATACCTAAACGTGGTGATAAAAAACACCTACTGGAGCTTAGTGAAAGAAATGCAAAACATTACAAAATAGAACGGCAAAAGCAAAAAACCCTCATCGATCCCGATAGGCATAAAAAGCGGATTCTGGCTCAAATGATGAAAGACCTTCACATGAAAGAGTTGCCTGTGCATATCGAGTGTTTCGATAATTCAAATATTCAAGGGGAATATCCGGTTGCGGCTATGGTTCAATTTGTTGATACCTTACCAAACAAAAAAGCATATCGACATTATAATATCAAAACTGTTGAAGGGCCAAACGATTACGCTTCAATGGAGGAGGTTGTTAAACGTAGATACACCAGATTAATTAACGAAGGACAAAGATTGCCTCAATTAATAATAGTTGATGGAGGAAAGGGACAATTAAGTTCAGCAGTAAAAGCTCTTGGTTCTGTTGATCTTTATGGAAAGATTACAATAATTGGAATAGCAAAAAGGCTTGAAGAAATATATTTTCCTAACGACTCAGTGCCACTTTATCTTGACAAAACATCTGAGACATTAAAAGTTATTCAACGCCTTCGTGATGAAGCTCATCGATTTGGTATAACACATCATAGGAAAAAAAGAGAGAAAGGGACAATAAAGTCTGAACTAACATCCATAGTAGGTGTTGGTAATTCTACTGCCCAAAAGCTGTTGTTGAAGTTTAAATCAGTAAAAAGAGTCAAGTTAGCTACCGAGGAAGAAATCGAATCAACAATTGGAAAGTTAAAAGCTGCTATCGTATTTAGTTATTTCCACTCAGAATCAAAAGGTTAAGGTCGATATAATATAAAAAGAAAAGCCCCGTGACCAGGCGGTCAGGGACTTTTCACATATTAACCTAAAAACCACCATGATTGATGGATAACCCAAAAAATTAACCTGCTAAAGTTAATAGTTCTATGAAGAACTGATGCAAATATACAACAAATTATGTAGATTCCTTCTAAATAGGGTGATTTTTTTTAAAATTTTTTCAAGATAATTTGTAAATACCTGTGAATAAATAAAATGCAAAAGTGAAAATTATTCAAATTTTTTCTCGCGAAGAGTAAAATTCTTTCCCAAATATACTTTTCTTACATGTTCATCATTTGCAAGCTCTTTTGCGGATCCCGATTTCAATATTGACCCTTCAAACAGCAAATAAGCTCTATCGACAATAGTTAGAGTTTCATGAACATTATGATCGGTGATTAGTATGCCAATATTTTTCTTTTTTAATTTTGAAACAATCGACTGTATATCCTCAACCGCGATGGGGTCAACCCCAGCAAATGGTTCATCAAGCAATATAAATTTGGGGTCAACAGCCAATGCTCGTGCAATCTCAGTTCTTCTTCTTTCCCCTCCTGATAATTGAATGCCCTTACTCTTACGTATACTATCCAATCCAAATTCGTTGAGTAGTGACTCAAGTTTTTCCGACTGCTGCTCTTTGGTTAAGTCAGTAAACTCCATAACCGCTTTCAGGTTGTCTTCGATACTTAGGTCTCTGAATACAGATGCTTCCTGAGCAAGGTAACCAATACCGCGTTGGGCTCTTTTATACATTGGTTCATTTGTAATTTCAACATCATCGAGAAACACCTGACCTGAAAAAGGTTTTATAAGCCCTACTATCATATAGAAGTTTGTTGTTTTACCAGCGCCATTTGGGCCTAATAATCCAACTATCTCCCCCCTGTTTACCTCCATCGAAACATGGTTTACTACAGTACGCTGTTTGTATTTTTTAACAAGTTCCCTGGTCCAGAGTTTCATCTATATTATTTGTTTATTTATTGTTGCTTGAAGTAAACGGCAATCTACCAAGTTTTTGTATTTATTTAAAAGATTCCTTCTTTTATTATATCATGTATGTGAATAACGCCAATATATTTTCCTTTTTTAATTACGGGTAACTGAGTAATATTATTTTCCCGCATCAAGGCAAGTGCATTAACAACTAGTTCATTATTATTAATAGTCAAAGGGTCTTTCGTCATTATATCACTGGCCACAAGCTTGCTAAAATCATCGTGTTTTTCAATCATCCTTCGTAAATCACCATCAGTAACAACACCCATAAGTTTTTCACCTACTAATACAGCTGTTGCTCCAAGTCTTTTTGAGGATATTTCAATAATTACTTTTGAAACTGACTCGTTTATGTCAACTATTGGGACTAAGTTGTTTGATGCCAGATCGCTAACTCTCATATACATCCTCTTACCTAAGGAACCTCCTGGATGATAGTTGGCAAAGTCGGATGCAGTAAACCCACGTAGTTCCAATAAGCTGATGGCCAGCGCATCACCCATTACAAGTTGTGCCGTTGTACTTGTTGTTGGTGCAAGATTATTTGGGCATGCTTCTTTTTCTACTGTTGAATTAACAACGCAATTTGATTGTTTCGCCAAATATGATGAAGTATTGCCAACCAAAGCTATAATTTTATTTTTCCTTGCTTTTAATAATGGTATCAAAACTTTTATTTCAGGTGTTTCACCACTTTTAGATATCGCTATTAATACATCGTCAGGTCTTACAATCCCAAGATCACCATGAATTGCATCTGCAGCATGCATAAATATTGACGGAGTTCCGGTAGAATTAAAAGTAGCTACAATCTTTTGGGCAATATTTGCACTTTTACCAATTCCGGTAATAATTACCCTGCCTTTTGATTCAAAAATCAATTTAACAGCTACAACAAAATCTTCATTAACGAAATTAGCAAGATTCTTTATTGCCAAATATTCCTCTTCAATCGCTGAAATTGCTGTTTTTCGTATTTTATCGTTAGTATTCAATTAAAAATTTGTTAAATTTAGTGGAATAAAAATTTATTATTGTTATATTTGTACATACGCATTATTTTTCAAAATATAAATTCTGATAGTTCAGGATATAAAAATTCAAAATTAATTCGTAATTTTACTACAAAGATATATTTTATCTAACTAATTGATGGATACTAATAACTATATTTACGAAGCGAGGAAAATTCTGAAAACCTTTTTTGGTTTTTCAAGTTTTAAAGGAGAGCAGGAGGATATTATCCAAAATGTAATGGATAATAAAAACACATTTGTTGTAATGCCAACAGGTGGAGGAAAATCACTTTGTTATCAGCTACCTGCATTGATGAAACCCGGGACAGCAATCATTGTCTCACCTCTAATAGCATTAATGAAGAATCAAGTTGACATGATTCGCAACTTTGGTACAATAACCGGAATAGCCCATGTTATGAATTCATCGCTATCAAAAGCCGAAATTAAGGAAGTTCGTGATGATCTTATTACAGGGAAAACGAAATTGCTATATATGGCTCCCGAATCATTAACTAAAGAGGAGAATGTGATTTTTCTCAAAAAGATTGATGTTTCATTCTTTGCCATTGATGAAGCTCATTGTATAAGTGAATGGGGACACGACTTTCGGCCTGAATATCGAAAATTAAGGTCAATAATAGACTCAATAAACCCAAATCTGCCAACCATTGCATTAACTGCTACAGCAACTCTAAAAGTGCAGGAAGACATACTCAAAAACCTCGAAATAACAACTGCTGATGTTTATAAGGCTTCCTTCGACAGGACTAATCTCTATTACGAAGTTCGACCTAAAACAAAGAGCGTTATTAAAGACATCATTAAATATATTAAAACTCAACCATCCAAATCTGGCATTGTATATTGCCTTAGCAGAAAAAAGGTTGAGGAAATAGCCGAATCATTAGTTGTAAATGGAATTAGAGCATTGCCCTATCATGCAGGGCTTGATGCTTCTACAAGAAGAAATAATCAAGACATGTTCCTCATGGAAGATGTAGATGTTATTGTTGCCACAATAGCTTTTGGAATGGGCATCGACAAACCAGATATTCGTTATGTAATACATCATGATATACCAAAAAGCATTGAAGGATATTATCAGGAAACAGGACGAGGAGGACGTGATGGACAAGAAGGAAACTGCATAACTTTTTATTCTTATGATGACATTCAAAAGCTCGAAAAATTCATGAAGGACAAACCTGTTGCTGAACAGGAAATAGCAAAAGAACTTCTTTTTGAAACCGTTGCATATGCTGAGTCATCTGTTTGTCGTCACAAATCTCTACTTCATTATTTTGGTGAATCTTATACAAAAGAAAGTTGTGGAGCATGCGATAATTGTTTAACACCTAAAGAAAAGTTTGAAGGTAAGGAAGATATTCAACTAGTTTTAAAAACGGCCTTAGGGCTTAAAGAACAATACAAAGCCAAAATAATTGGAGAAGTACTGGCAGGCAAGAAAAGTGGTGATGTTAAATCGATAAAGCTTGATAAAACTTCATATTTTGGATCAGGTGATAAACACGACGAAAAGTACTGGATAATGGTTGTTCGTCAAGCACTCATCCATAGACTATGTGAAAAGGAAATCGAGAATTACGGAATTATTAAGCTTACAAATGAAGGAAAAGATTTCATAAAAAACCCATTTAGTATTCTTATTGCCAAAGATCATGAATACAATAATGGCGACGATGATGATATTATTGTTAACACCGGAGGTCAACGACAAGGAGGTGCTGATGCTGTGTTGTTTGCGCTACTAAAAGATTTAAGAAAAGATATTTCACGTGAAGAGAATTTACCACCATTTGTAATTTTTCAGGACCCATCACTTGAGGATATGACAATTCAATATCCAATAACTGAAGAAGAACTCACTCAAATATCGGGCGTTGGTGTTGGTAAGGCAGCTAAATATGGCGAACCTTTCCTTGAACTTATTTCAAATTACGTTGAGGAAAATGAAATAACAAGGCCTAATGATATGGTTATTAAATCGGTTGTTAATAAATCAGGACTAAAGGTATATATAATTCAAAGTATCGATAGAAAACGTCCACTTGATGATATTGCATATGGTAAGAACTTAACTTTGAGCGAAATGCTGAGTGAAATAGAGCATATTGTTTCATCAGGAACCAAGCTTGATATTAGTTATTATATTGATGAAAAGGTGGATGAATATCACCAGGAAGAAATATTTGATTATTTTTCTGAAGCAGAAACTGATTCGATTCAAGATGCCCTGGATGAATTAGGAGAATCAGAATTTAGTGAGGAAGAGGTTAGGTTAATGAGAATTAAGTTTTTATCGGAATTCGGTAATTAATATGAAAAAACTAATTCTTTTCTTTACAATCGTAATTGCCTTTAATTCATGCTATAATGTTAATGAGAGTGTTCCTGTTACTCCCGAAAATCTTATATCTAAAACAAAATTAATTGATATATTAACAGATGTACAGTTAGTTGAAGCAGGTTTTTCCATAAGTGAAAATAGAAATAGCAAGTACAAACTAAAACCTACCTACTATGATTTTGTGCTTAGCACCCATGATATTTCTTTATTGCAACTAAAGGAAAACATAAATTATTATCAGGCATTTCCAAAAACCATGGAAGAAATTTATGATGGAGTTTTAGCAAACTTAAGCAAGATTCAAAGCCAGGTGGTGCTTGAGAAAGAAGAAATAGATAGAATTAAGGATAGCTTATCTGTTACACGTGATAGCCTTTCACTCCAAAAAACAGTCGATTACCTTAACAAGGAATAATTATCGTGTAAATGTTGCTACTCGTGACTCGTTGTCAATACCATCATTTAGATCAAAGCTAAACTGTAACTTATCTTTATTAATATAGATTCCCGAGCCACTAACAGTAAACCCTGAGCCAAGTGGCTGCGAGTCGATTGCCAATGAATTTCCAATAACAAGTGCAACAGCTTTACTACCAAGATCAGCAAAATTATTCAGTAATATTTCAGCTGAATTAGAAGGATTTGCTACTATTGTTACTGTATAATTTATTCTTGCAGATTGATCACTAACACTCCAAGTACCTAAATATTTTTTTGCTTCGTCTGTCTCATCGTCATTTCCAAAGTCACCACATGATCCCGTAATGATTATCAATGAGAATAAAGCGGCTGAAATTATATATTTAAAATTCATATTGTTACTATTTTATTACATAGAAATAATTAATGAGCAACCGAGACACGAACTGTACCCATGACTTCTTCACTATTCAATATACTAACGAAATAGAATCCATTTTTTAATTCAGAAACTGGAATCTTGACTTTGGTTGTTCCCTTTAAATGAAACTTAGGGATTGATCTAAATACCTCCTGCCCAAGAATATTTGTTAACTTAAGTTGAACTTCAGCTGAATTATTGAGCTCAAACTCAATATTCACATAATTATTTGCAGGATTAGGAAAAACACTAGTTATCTTTTCTTTCAATATATTTTCCGCAGTATTAACAAATATTCCCCCTGCTGCAATAACTGCATTTGTTATGGTTTCTTCATCAGGAGGCCAAACCCATTGTTCAATAATATTGTGATCGGGAGTAATAATCACAACAGTAGGATATGAAAGAATTTCATAATCGCCATAAACAATATTACCTCCTCCCTGACTGCCACTAGCGCTGGGAAACGTGAGCCCGAATATTGAGTCAAATTCCTTAACCCCCTGATTATCATTCCCCCAATTAATTCCCATAAAATATACGTTTCCTTCATTAAACCCAAAACTTTCGTAACAAGCCTGAAAGTCGGGTGCATAATCCTGGCATGGGCCGCAGGATGTTGAAAAGAAATCAATCACAACTATCTTGCTTTCAGCATCCAGCAAAGGAAAAAGCCAGATAGGCTCACCGTAAATTGTTTTAACATGAAAATTAACAGCCTCTTCTAGTGGTGTTTGTGCAGTTGCTCCACTATATATTATGACTGCAACAATTAGTAGAAATAGTTTTTTTATCATTTTACAATAGTAATATTCGTGTGCTAAAATAATTATTAATCAATTAATAATACCAGTAAAGAGGTTAAAAATATCTATAATTTATTCATAATCCAGCCGGTTTAATAAACATGAGTTATACTTAATTTATTGTTAGTCATTAGGTTTTGAAAATGCTTTTACACCATTATAATTCAAAACACAGGACTCAAATCACATAACCCAAAACAAGTATCATTTAATTATTTCGGCGTAAACATTGTCTGCTAGTCGGCTTGCCCCTATTCTGAAATATTGATTGTTAAGCCATTTTTCTCCTAAAATCTCAGAAACTAGAAAGTAGTAAATTATGGCATCATCAACTTCTGATATACCTCCAGCAGGCTTTATTCCAATCATTATTCCGGTTTTATCAAAATACTCTTTAATGGTATCAAGCATAATAATAAAGGCTTCGATTGTTGCTGCCGGTTGTATTTTTCCAGTTGAAGTTTTAATAAAATCAGCTCCTCCAAGTATTGATAACTCACTCGCCTTTCTTATGTTTTGTACCGTTCCCAGCTCTCCTGTTTCCAATATTACTTTTAGATGAGTTTTACCACATGCTTTCTTTATTGCAGCAACTTCATTATAAACATAATTAAAATTACCTTCTATGAGTTTACCACGGGAAATAACCATATCAATATCATCAGCTCCGTTGTTTACTGCATCTTCTACCTCAAGTATCCTGATATTCAAAGGCGACTGTCCGCTTGGAAAAGCTCCCGCAACACATGCTGTTTTAACTTCAGTTGAGGACAGCAAAGAACTCACCAGTTTTGCAAAAATTGGATACACACAAACAGCTGCAACATTAGAAATCCCAGCAACTTTATTCTCATAAGATGTAGCTTTATTGCAAAGATCAGTAATCCTTTTTTCAGTGTCATCACCACTAAGTGTGGTTAAATCAATTAGGCTTAGTATGCTTATTAATACTTTTTGCTTATTTATGGCTTTCAACCCCTTCTCAATAATGTCATTGCCACGTTGAGATAACTCTCCATATGTATAATTGTACTTGCTAAATTCTATCATCTTAAAATTTTTCTGCAAAAGTAAGAAGAACGAATAACTTATTATGTGTCATCACTAGCGTTTCGTTATAAGTCAAACATTTTCAATTGCTTATAATTTTGTTCTTTGAAATATTGTAAATTAGGTTTTTCAAATAGTTGATTTACAGGTTCTTTGTCAAATATGTTTATGCTTAAAACCTGTAGGATTTCGTAGATTGATTGCTCTATTCTCAGTTTCTTTTTTGCAATCAGAACAATTACATAAACAGAAATTGCTATCCAAATTTGGGTTTTTACGGCATTTTCAGATCTACCCCAAAAAGATTTGATCTTTAGGTGTTGTTTAATCCATTTGAAGAATAGTTCAATGAACCATCTGTTTTTGTAGAGCATAGTTATTTCTATTGCTGTAAGTTCAAAGTTGTTGGTTAAAAATACCAATGTTTTGTCCCTTTCTATATCATGATATTTTATCCTTCTTAACTTTTCAGGATAATCCTTTGATACATAAAAACCTCTGAGTTTGATTGTTTGGTCACATTTCACTCCTGTTGATTTATCAACTTTGGAAGAATACATTCTCTCAAAATCCATATTCTTTTTTGTTCTGGTAATGAAATATGCTTCTGATTTATGAATACGATAAAGCCTTTCAAAATCAACATAGCCTCTGGCAAGAATATAGAAACTATCGGCAATTATGGTAATGTAATCAAGGACATTAACATCATGCATTTTTCCATTTGAAATATGGATAAAATCGGGAATAGATGTTTTTGCGTCCATTTTAGTGTGCATCTTTACTGCTGCTTTTGATTTCCTGAATCTTGCCCATGGATAAATACTAAGGCAAAGGTCGATTGTTGTTGAATCAATAATAAAAATATTATTCTTAATATCAATCTCAAGTTGACTGTCCCCCTCGTATATCTTCTTAGCATATGCAATCAGCATTAAGGCAAAGTCTTGATAAATGCGCCAGTCACGATTTTCATTTGCTTTACTCAGGGTAGACTTGCTTATTGCCTGACCAATACCAAGATGGTACAATTTAGTTTTATTTACCCGAAGGCAAAGAATAGTATCAGAAAGACTTTCCCTATGTGTTAACTGACCAAAAGCCATGCAAAGAAATTGCTTCCAACAGCTGAAATGCTTGGTTTTGTAATCACCATTGTATTTATTGACACATTTTAAAAAATCATTATGAGATACAAACTCAAACAACTGGGCAAAAACATATTTTCCTAGGTTCATAATAGTCTTGTTTTAGCAAAACTATTTTTTCAAATCGTTTGAACCATAAAAATCGCTATAAACCTTATCTGTCAATTGTTTCAAAGAACGTATATTTACAACATCAAAACGCTAGTGATGTGTCATATAAATTAATGACTTAACTTTTGAAACTATTTGAATATACGAAAACGTAATAATATCCAGTACCGTATGAATTTTTCATTTTACAAATGAAACTCGCTAACTAGTTAAATTAAATATATAGATGTAACATTCAGTAAATAAATAGTTTGCAGAAGTATGTTCTTTTAGACTTGATTTTGGCATATCAATTGTTATCATTGATAAAACCATCAAAAATGTTAGGCATTAGTTTAAAAAAACATACAGACAAAAAGACTCCTCAGCAGAAGTATTACAAATGCGAGAGGTGTGGCTATATAACTATTGTTAGGGATTCAACTTGCCCTATATGCGCTAAGGATGGTTTTATAATTAAAATGATATAATTTAATCTGCTATGAAAATTAATAACAATTACTCGATTGATCAGATTGAATCTGTTGGATTAAAAGAAAAGGAAGTAAAAGATTTACAGGCAAGTATCTATACCAAAGATCAGAAAGTATACTTTTTTGAGAGAATTGGTCAGGAAAAATACCGGCTATATTCCGTAATTAATGAGCGATCCTTTTTCCTTTAATCGGATTCAACATCCGAAAAAAGCCCGCCTAAAAACCTTACAGCGTACCAGATGTGAGGTTTTTTTATGCCCAAATGTTTCGATTTGTGCCTTGTAATTTATATTTCATTGAATTTGATTTTTTCTTTTGTTTTATAGAATCTTAATCTCCCAATTATTTGGCTTGACCTTCAAAATATTTACTTTTGAGATCTAATAATTATATATCATCATTACTTACATGATCTGTTTTCCAAACGCAAAAATAAACCTGGGCCTATCAATAGTCGGAAAGCGAAAAGATGGAATGCATAATATTGAAACATGTATCGTACCTATCCCATTATTTGACATCCTTGAAATTAAGCAATCACACAAATTTTCAATTGAACAATCTGGATTGCAAATACCAAGTGGCTATGAGGATAATCTAATTACAAAAGTTTGGAAACAATTACTGTTACACGATAAAAAAATTAAACCCGTTAATGTATTTCTTTATAAAAATATACCTACCGGATCCGGTCTTGGAGGTGGTTCATCTGACGCAGCCTTTTTCCTAAAAGCTATAAATAGCTATAATGCACTTGGGTTAAATGATGCTGACATGGAAGCAATTGCAGCAATAATTGGTACTGATTGTCCTTTCTTCATTAAAAATATAGCTTCAATTGCCACCGGAAAAGGTAATGTGTTTTCTTCAATATCAAATCCGATTTCTAAAATATACGTAACTATTTTATTTCCAAATATTCATATTTCTACAGTTGAAGCATATTCAAGAATAAAGCTCTGCAATAAATCAGTAATTCAGGATATTGTTTTAGGAGACATTTCTATGTGGAAGAATAAACTTAAAAATGATTTTGAAGAGTTAATCAAAAATGACTTTCCTGAAATTTCAAAAATTAAGAACACCTTATATTATAAAGGAGCAATTTTTGCATCATTAACTGGAAGTGGATCGGCACTATATGCTATTTCACACAAGCCATTAAACATCGATAATCTAAAAAACATATATTCCATATGGTCGGTTTTTATTAACTGATGGCTATATAATTAGAATTTTTTATTAATTTTCAAACCTTAACAAATTAAATAATGAATAAAATTACTTTAATAACAGGGGCAACAAGTGGTATTGGTCGTTCGTGTGCTACAATATTTGCAAAAAACGGTCATGATATAATAATAACCGGACGAAGAATTGACAGACTGGAAGAGGTATCCAAAGAATTAAAATCAAAATATGGCATTAATGTGTTACCTCTGGCTTTTGATATCCGAAATAATAATGATGTAAAAAATGCAATATCATCACTACCCGATGAATGGAATAAAATTGAAATATTAATAAATAATGCCGGTTTAGCAGTTGGATTAAATACAATTCATGAGGGTGAAATAGACGATTGGGAACGCATGATAGACACAAATGTTAAAGGTCTTCTTTACATTTCTCGAGCTGTACTACCGTTATTCGTCAAGAATAAAAAAGGTCATGTAATAAATATAGGTTCAATTGCCGGTAAGGAAGTTTATCCATTCGGAAACGTATACTGTGCTACAAAACATGCTGTTGATGCCATAACAAAAGCTATGCGTACCGAGCTTGTAAAGGATGGGGTGAAGGTGACACAAATTGCCCCCGGAGCTATTGAAACCGAGTTTTCAATTGTTAGGTTTAAGGGAGATAAGGAAAAGGCTGATGGAATATATAAAGGGTTTAAACCACTTAAACCAGAAGACATTGCCGATATAGTCTATTACACAACCACATTACCATCTCATGTTAATATTAATGACCTTATTGTAATGCCAACTGCACAGGCAAGTTCCACTGTTTTTGATAAGAAAGCCTAGAAGATTTAATTTTTTACATTTGCAAGCTATTATCAAAATATCATTATGGAAGTAACACGTATTTTTGAATTGCTATCTCGTTATGAAAAATGTTTCAAACCCAAGGATGATGTACTTGCTGGGAAAGAAAATGGAGAATGGGTTAAACATGATTTGGCAAAATATCAAAAAACCGCAAACTATATTAGCTATGCATTAACCAGCCTTGGTATTAAAAAAGGCGATAAAATTGCTACCATATCAAATAATCGTCCTGAATGGAATTTTGTTGATATGGGCATTATGCAAATAGGAGCAATACACGTTCCAATATATCCAACAATAAGTGCCGATGATTATCAATATATCCTAAAACATGCCGATGTTAAATATGTATTTGTTGCTGGCAAAGAGCTTATTCGTAAAATAGGTCATATTCTTGAATCAATCGATAACATACAAGGAGTTTATACATTTTCGGAAGTTGAAGGGTACAAACATTTCAATGAGCTTATTAAAATAGGTGAAGAAAACATTAACGATACTGAACTGTCGAAGATTAAAAAATCGATTAGTAAAGATGATGTTGCAACCTTAATTTATACATCTGGCACAACTGGTTTTCCTAAGGGAGTAATGCTATCACACGATAATATATTGAGCAATGTACGTGCAGTTTTTGAGATTTTTCCGGTTGATGAAACATCGAGGGGGCTAAGTTATTTACCCCTATGTCACGTATACGAACGTATGGTGAATTATGTTCTTCAGTACAAGGGTGTATCAATTTATTATGCCGAAAACATGGCTACTATTGTTGATAATATTCAGGATATTAAACCACATATCATGACTACTGTTCCTCGATTGCTGGAAAAGGTCTACGATAAAATCATGGCAAAGGGCAGAAAGCTTAGCGGAATTCAAAAGCAAATATTTTTTTGGGCCGTTAATTTGGGATTGAGTTATCAGTTTGATAAACCAAACAGATTCTTGTATAATGCACAACTTCGCATCGCTAACAAGCTGGTATTTAGCAAGTGGAGAGAAGCATTTGGAGGTAATATGCGATCAATTGTGTCGGGTGGAGCAGCCTTGCAACCACGCTTGGCACAAGTATATAATGCAGCAGGAATACCTGTTGTAGAAGGATATGGTATGACTGAATCTTCCCCAGTTATTGCTGTAAATACTTTTGAGGTTGGACAAAGAAAAATAGGCACAGTTGGTCCACCACTTGTTGGTGTAGAAGTGAAAATTTCAAACACCGGTGAAATACTTGTTAAGGGTCCAAATGTTATGCAGGGTTATTACCACAACCAGGAAATGACAGATCAAACTATTATTAATGGATGGCTTCACACTGGTGATGTTGGAATGGTTGATGAAGATGGTATGTTGAAAATTACTGGTAGGGTTAAGGAGATTTTTAAAACGTCAATGGGTAAATACATTAGTCCTGTGCTTCTCGAGAACAAGATAAAGGAATCGCCATTTTTCGATCAGATTATTGTGCTCGGTGAAAACCAGAAATTTGCTGCTTCGTTGATTGTCCCCGATTTTGAACATCTTGCATCATGGTGTAAGATTAAGGGAATTGAATTCACCACTAACCAGGAAATGATTACCAATAAGGTTGTTAGGGATCGTTTTAAACGAGAAATTGACTGTTTTAACAAACAGTTTGGCGATACTGATAAGATCAAGAAATTTGATTTAATTGATCATGAGTGGACGATTGATTCAGGTGAAATTACTGCCAACTTAAAGCTAAAGCGTAGCTATATTCAGAAAAAGTATACAAAGGAAATTGACAGTTTATTTGTCTAAGAAAAGATTGATAAATTTAATTCATTATCTTAAACACTAATTCTTTTAATTCTCCATAACCACTGGCATCGTTACTACCAACCCCTTTACTTTTTAAATCAAGTGTGCGAATATTCGAAATTATTTGCTTTATTTTTTGTGTGGAAAATGAATTGGTAGCTTTACTATAATCTTTAACAAAAAATGGATGAACACCTAGTTCGGATGCAATTTTATTTTGATCCATCTTTCGCAATTGATGATAAAGAAAAATCTTGATAAAATAATTATGAAGCACAACTGAAATCATCTGTAATGGATGATCCTTTGGATTAGATTCAAAATACTGAATAATACGGTACGCTTTTAGCTGATTTCTTTCTGCTAAAGAATTCTGTAATTCAAATAAATTATAATCCTTACTAATACCAATATTCTCCTCAATTTCAACTTCAGTGATTCTGGAGTTCTTGTCAAGGTTAATAACCAGTTTATCAAGCTCATTTGTAATCTTTCCCAAATCGTTACCCAAATATTCTGACATTAACATTAGCGCAATTGGAGTAATTGAAAAGCCCAGGGCTGTTATCTCCGATTGGATCCATTTTGGGATAACATGATCTTTTAATTTTTCCGACTCAAATACAACAGTTGATTTTGATGCTTTCATTTTTTTATAAAATGACTTACGCTTGTCAACCTTTTTATGCTTGTGAGCGATTATCAAGATTGTAGTTTCCAGAGGAGAAACAATATAGGGCTCAAAATTTTCAATCTGGTTAAGGTATTGTGCTTCTTTAACAATAACCACCTGATAATTTCCCATCATAGGGTAGCATCTGCTAAGGTCGATAATATCTTTTACAGTAACATCTCGACCATAAACTACAGATTGGTTGAAACCTTTTAAACTTTCGTCAAGTATGCTATTTTCAAGCATAGATACTATTTTATCAATAAAGTAGGGTTCTTCACCAGATAAAAAATATATCGGAGAAAAAATATTATTCTGTATATCCCTAGTTATATGCTCGTAAGTCAAAATTAAAATTTCAAGTGTTTAACAGTTAGCCTATTGTCGATAAGTTGTTTTAATGAATCAACCCCTATTTTCACGTGATCTTCAACAAATTCTTTGCTCACTTTAATATCACTTTCAATGGTTTTAATTCCTTCCGGAATCATTGGCTGATCAGTTACAAGTAGCAGTGCGCCCGTTGGTATTTCGTTAACAAAACCTACAGTAAAAATGGTGGCTGTTTCCATATCGATGGCCATGGATCTAGTTTTTTGGAGATACTTCTTAAATTTACTATCGTGTTCCCAAACTCTACGATTTGTAGTAAAAACTGTACCAGTCCAATAATCTCTTCCAAACTCACGAATTGTAGTTGAGATAGCTTTTTGAAGACTAAAAGCTGGAAGTGCAGGAACTCGTTCAGGTAGATAATCATTTGATGTACCATCTCCTCTAATGGCAGCTATTGGTAATATAAAATCTCCAACTTGATTCTTCTTTTTTAGTCCGCCGCATTTACCTAAAAAAAGAACTGCTTTTGGATCAATCCCACTCAATAGATCCATTACGGTTGCTGCATTGGCGCTTCCAATTCCAAAATTTATCATAGTAATATCACCAGCTGTTGAGCATGGCATTGGCCTGTCACGTCCTATGATTTCAACATTATTCCAACTTGCAAACAGGCTAAGGTATTCGCCAAAATTTGTGAGTAATATATATTTTCCAAACTTATCGATCTCCATTCCGGTATATCTTGGAAGCCAATTGGAGACAATCTCATGTTTAGTCTTCATCTTCTAATTTTTTAAGCAAAGTTAATTATTTTGAGGATTTTTTGAAGTAGTTTTATGCTCTTTAAATAAAACGACTAAGTAATCAAGCAATGAAACTAAACCTTCCTACATATGATTTTAAAATAAGAGTAAACTCATCTGGAAAGGATGAGATATTTGATGAATTTAGGGGGAAGTATATCATGCTGTCGGCTGAAGAGTGGGTTCGACAAAACTTTATCAGATATTTAAAGGAGGTAAAGGGATATCCCCCAATGTTAATTGCTATTGAAAAGGGGATTAAGGTTAATACGTTGCAAAAACGATTTGATGCGGTAGTTTATAAAAATGATGGGCAGCCAGTAGTTCTTATTGAGTTCAAGTCTCCTGATGTTAAAATAAATCAAAAGGTAATGGAACAAATATCGGGATATAATTTAAAGCTTAAAGTATCTTATCTTATAGTTAGTAACGGGTTAACTCACTACTGTTGCCATGTTGATTATAAAACTGCCCATATATCATTTCTAAAAGAAATTCCAGAATACAACGAGCTAAAATTAATAGAATGAATTAATAGAAATTGTCAGTTATATTTACTTGAAATATTTATCTTTTGTTTAATGATAACATTAAATCCAATAAACAAACCATCAGTAACTTTTTGCAAATCGCAATAAAAAATGTTAATGGCGAATAAATTCATATTAATATTAATTTCTTTACGTAAAAATAGTACATTTGCTTAAAATTTTTTGAAGATGAAAAAGACTTTAATCCAACTCGGTTTATTTGTAGTTATTGTTGCTCTTGGATATTTTGTATATGATAGTATCATGGAGCCCGTAAGATTCAACAAAGAAAAACAACAAAGAGAAAAGGTTGTTATCGAGAGACTTAAAGACATTAGAAGTTCCCAGTTTATTTTTAAGCAGTTAACTGGCTCTTATGCACCAGGTTTTGATACCTTAATTTCTTTCTTAAAAGTTGCTGAAATTCCTGTTGTAAAAATTATTCCAGATCCTAGTGATACAACATATACACTAACAATTAACGATACTGTTGGGTATATAAAAGTTGCAGATTCATTATTTGGGAAACGGGCAAATTTCAAATATACACAACTTACAACCGTTCCATTTTCGGGAGGAGTACTGTTTGAGATGCAAGCCGATACTATTGAGAGAGGTGGGGTTGAGGTTCATGTTTTTGAAGCCAAAGCACCATTTACATCTTTCCTAAAAGGCATGAATAAGCAAGCTGTAATAAATATTATCGCTAAATTTGAAGATATTGAAAAATACCCAGGTTTGAGAGTCGGATCTATGACTGAGCCTTCTACTGATGGTAACTGGGAGTAATCTTCCCATAAAGTCAGTATAGTTAATTTAATCGACTTTTGATACTAAAATGGTGGGTTTACTAGTTTCAAAATCAAAAGTATATTACTTATTGACTTAACAAAATCTAGTATTAATGGCCTTACAGATAGTACCATATTTCAGTTATTTCGATAAGTCTTTTAGAGAGTCGCAAACCAGAAATTATACACTATCAATACAACTTTGGTTAAAGGGTCTTGTTTTTACAATATATAATCCTGAGAAAAATAAGTTCATCGGTGTTGAATCATATCTTTTTCCCGACTTGAAGAGTATTGACCAATTACCTTCTTATTTGGGTAAAGTTCTAAATAACCGACCATCATTTGCCTTTCCTTACAAATCGGTTTTCTTGTTATATCAAAACAAATATTCAACATTAATTCCTCAACCACTTTTTAGTGAAGAGAATAAAAATTTATATCTAGGATTTAACCAGCCTTTTCAGGAAAACAGTAGGATAGTATTCGACACACTAAAGAACAATGATGCAGTAAATGTATATTATCTGCCCAATTTAGTTGTGGAAAAGGCTAAGGATTTCTGGCCCAACGTTAATATTCTTCACTTTTCCACTGCTCTGATCGACAGCCTTTCAATAAATTTCAAAAATCAGGTTGATCAAAAAACACTTTTCATAAATCTACGTATCGATTGCTTCGATATTGTGTACTTCAAAGAAAATAAGCTTCATTATTATAATTCTTTTGATTTTCACACTAAAGAAGACTTTATTTATTTTTTGTTGATTGCCATTGATCAACTAATGCTAAATCCTGAGGATGTAAATGTTATTTTACTGGGTTATATCGATAAAATTGATGATCGCCACAGGATGATTCATCAGTATATCAAAAACTATAGTTTTATCTCCAGAAATGATAATTATGGTTACTCGTTTGTATTGGATGAATTACGACACCACCAATATTATACATTATTTAATGCATTACAATGCGAATAGTTAGCGGCAAATACAAGCGCCGAATAATAGCTCCCCCAAATAATCTACCCGTACGCCCCACTACTGATATGGCTAAGGAAAGCTTATTCAATATAATGGGAAATCATGTTGATTTTAGGGAGAAAAATGTGCTTGATTTGTTTGCCGGAACAGGAAATATATCATACGAATTTGTATCAAGAGGTTGTAGTTCGGTAACAGCTGTTGATCAGGATTTCGGGTGTGTTAAGTTTATTAATGAAACTGCTCAGAAGCTTGAAATGCCTGAATTATCAGTAA
The DNA here is from genome assembly GCA_013203805.1 of Bacteroidota bacterium. Classification (GTDB taxonomy): domain Bacteria; phylum Bacteroidota; class Bacteroidia; order Bacteroidales; family F082. Next base: position 19,380 of record JABMPH010000352.1, read on the forward strand.
TTAAACAAGATGTTTTCAAATTCATGTCGATGTCGAAACGAAGGTTTGATATAATTTTCGCCGATCCGCCATATATGCTTGAAAATATTATTGATATTAGCAATAAAGTATTTGAATATGATCTACTTAATCCTGATGGTTGGTTAATAATAGAACATCCAGGAGAGCTTGATTTATCAAAAGAACTTAATTTCCATGAGCACAGGAAATATGGCCGAGTTAATTTCAGTTTTTTCCATAAGGCTATTGATTAATCGTTTGTTTTATTAGCTCTATTATCATTTCAAGACAGTAATCCCCCAAAAAAAAATCCCAAATAATTTGCAGCATTAAAAACAAATTGTACTTTTGCAAGTAATTACTCACTTTGTTATGACTGAAAAGCAGGAAAAGATATTACATTCAGCACTTGAACTTTTTGCTAAAGAAGGATACACAGCAACATCCACAAGCAAAGTTGCCAAACATGCAGGAGTTAGCGAAGGATTGATATTCCGTCATTTTGGTAGCAAGGAAGGATTACTTGATGCGATTTTGAAGGAAGGCGAGGAACAAGCAAAACTTCTTTTTGCTTCAATAGTGTTTGAAACAGATCCACGGCTTGTTATTGCCAAAACAATTGATATGATTGAATCATTGGGCAAAAGCAAAGAAGGATTTGAGTTTTGGAAGCTACAATACAAAATAAAATGGGAAACGGAAAAATATAGTGAACAAAAAATGGAAGCACTTCATATGTCCCTTTCAAACGCATTTAATAAACTGGGTTATGAAACGCCCGACCTTGAAGCTACATTCCTTTTAATAACCATGGATGGAATAGCAACAAGGCTCTGCCTTCAGGAAAGTTTCCAGGTAGAATCTATGATTACTTTTTTAAGAAGAAAGTATAGGGTTTAAAAAAATTTACACAATTATATAAGTAAGTACTCACATAAATATTCAAAATATAAAAAAATGAAAACTAAAAAAGTAGCATTAATAACTGGTGCATCTACAGGCATTGGAAAAGAATTTGCATATATCCACGCTGAAAAAGGAGGCGACTTGATAATAGTTGCACGTAGCAAAGACAAACTGGAAGGGATAAAAAATGAACTTGAGACAAAATATCCTATTAAGGTAATGGTAATTGCAAAAGACCTAAGTCTAAGTGAAGCACCTAAAGAAATTTACGATGAAGTTAAAAAAGCAGGTATTGAAGTAAACTACCTTATTAACAATGCAGGATTCGGCGGCCTGGGTAAATTCCATGAAAGGGATTGGGAACAAGATCTAATGATGATAAACGTAAATATAGTTGCTCTTACTGCCCTCACCAGATTATTTTTACCTGATATGGTATTTAGAAACGAAGGTAAGATTCTAAATGTATCCTCAACAGCCAGTTTAATGCCAGGCCCATTGCAAGCCGTGTATTTTGCAACTAAAGCATATGTAACCTTCTTTAGTAATGCCATAGATGAAGAGCTACATGATACAAATGTTACAGTTACCACTTTAATGCCCGGAGCAACCGAAACAGAGTTCGGGCGTGTTTCGGGTATGGATAAAACGCCAATGTTCCAAAAAACGGTCGGTGCCAGGGGTGTAGCAGAAGATGGTTATAATGGGATGTTAGTAGGTAAGCTCGATGTAATATCAGGAATAAACTTTTCTCAAAAAATGATGATGGCAATGATACCATTTACTCCAAAGAAAATGGTGCTTAGCCAAATCCGGAAAATGCAGGAAGTGAAATAATAATAACAATTCTGATTAATTAATATGAAACAATTAATACTAATAATTATACTGGTAATTTTTCTAAGCATCTTGGTAGGTGCTAATATTTATATCTCACGGCGTTTCTCATTGTTCTTTGACATAACTAATCTAAAGATGCTTTATGTCATTACGGGTTTTCTCACAATATTTATGATAGCAGGAGTAATGGGAGCATCCAATTCAATATCCTTTACCGGGCACATTATATATATCATTGCTGGAATTACAATGGGATTATTACTTTATCTACTCATCTCAACAATATTGGTAGATGTAATTAGGCTATTCACAAATTTTAAGCCATTAGTATATGGATTAATTATCATCGGATTTACTCTTAGTGTTTCAATCTATGGAATTTGGAATTCATTCAATCTCAAAGTAACAAAAATTGATATTCCGGTCTCAGGACTTACCAATGATATTAAGGCTATGCACCTAAGCGATATCCATATTGGACATTTCAGGGGAAGGGACTGGCTTCAGCAAATTGTTGACAAAACAAATAAACAAAATGTAGATGTAGTTTTTATTACCGGAGATTTATTTGATGGAAGGATCAATATGAATCTCAAAACATTAGAGCCACTTAAAAAACTAAATGCCCCTGTATATTTCGTAGAGGGTAATCATGATGGCTATTCCGGCGTTAATGAAATTAAATCTTTGCTAAGGGAAATCGGAGTTGATGTCCTCGAAAATGAAGTTACTCACTTCGGAGAGATCCAAATCATTGGTTTAGTTCACATGCTTGCCGATAGTAGTTCGGTTAATATGCATTCCGGAGGTCATTCAAAGACAATAAAATCAGTTTTAGCTACGCTGAATATCAATAAGGATAAGCCAACAGTATTGTTACATCACAGCCCTGATGGTATACAATTTGCAAATGAAAACGGAATAGATGTTTATCTGGCAGGACATACACATGGCGGTCAACTGTTCCCAATTAATTATATCGCAAATCTAATTTTTAAATACAATAAAGGATTGCACGATTATAATGGGACAAAGATTTTTGTTACTGAGGGGGCAGGAACATTTGGTCCACCAATGCGTGTAGCAACCAAAAGTGAGATTACAGTTATAAACCTTAACCCAATAAAAAAATGAAGAAAAAAGTCATAATAACAGGAGCAACCGGAATGGTTGGTAAAGGAGTATTGCTCGAATGCCTCGACCATGACGAAATAGGAGAAGTATTGGTTATTGGCAGAAGCCCAATAAACATCAAACACCCGAGGCTCAAAGAACTAATTCATAAAGATTTTTCTGATTTCACAGATGTCACAAATCAGCTGTCTGGTTGGGATGCATGCTATTTCTGTTTGGGTATTAGTGCGGCTGGTTTAAAGGAGGAAGAATATCGTAGAATTACTTATGGCTACACTATGTCATTGGCAAATACATTATTTAAGAACAGTTCTGAAATGACATTCAATTATGTTTCCGGACAAGGTACCGACTCTTCCGAAAAAGGTAGCATGATGTGGGCAAGAGTAAAGGGGAAAACTGAAAACGACATTCTAAATCTGGGTTTCGAGAAAGCTTTCGTGTTTCGCCCGGGCGCAATTATTCCATTAAGAGGCATTAAATCCAGAACAAAAAGCTACCAGTTTATGTACGATTATTTTATGTGGCTTGTTAAGGGTATCAAGGCAGTATCACCAAATTCAGTAGTTAATACAACACAAATAGGATTAGCTATGATTAATACAATGTTACTGGGTTATGATAAAAAAATATTAAAACCGAAAGACATGATTATATTATCGGAGAAATAATAGTCCTTGCTTTTTACCTGTCTTTCGTGACAATGAATCGTATCATATTTGTTTATGATTAGATTAGATGATCTGGTATTTAAGAAGTTGGATTATAAAGGACTCCAAACTTTGGTATCAGCTTCACAACCTACTTATTTCACGACTTAACACAAATGCTTCCATCGGAATGGCCGGAGTTATTGCAATGCAAAATTTCTACTCCAAGGGAGGTTTCAAAATTGCATTCAGAGATGAGCGTCATGAAAAAATCAGAGAAAGTTTTTCTATCAGAAATAACGTAACTGAAATTGTAGAGACAGACATTGATGAGATTTTGATATATGATAGTATAAATTTTGGTTTTTCACGTCCTCAGTTTATAATACCATCTCTAAATATTTTAGATTAAATCAATCCAGTAAAAGTATTATATATTTACCGTTTTAAATAATTAATCTCATTAAAATGAAGATCAATGAAATTATTGCCCGGCTTAAGAGAGGTAATGAAAGATTTGTAAAGGATAGATTAGCTTTAGAGAATCAAGGTTCAATTAGAAGACAAGATGTGATCAACGGCCAGAATCCAATAGCCATTATACTTGGATGTGCTGATAGTCGTGTAGTGCCAGAATTGATATTTGACACCGGAATAGGTGAACTATTTGTGGTTCGTGTAGCAGGTAATGTTGCCAACACTTCTACGATAGCAAGTATCGAGTATGCTGTTGCACATTTGGAAACAAAAGTAATTATTGTTTTAAGTCATCAAAGTTGTGGAGCAGTTACCGCAGCGGTTAATGGTGGAGATAATGGGGTTAATCTTAATCACTTGCTTGCACTGATAAATCCGGCAATTGCTGATTCAGGAGAAAATGCCACTGTAGATGATGTATCACGAAAAAATGCACAACTAACCGTCATGGAACTAGCCCGCCAGTCACATATTATTAGCAATGCCGTAAAGCATGATAGTTTGAAAATTATTCCTGCATATTACAATCTTGATTCAGGTATTGTAGAATTATTAGTATAAATAACAATTGTAATAAAATTATTTACCCACAACTAAATAATATAATGAAATTGGATCAACTTTTGATGGTACTTCTCATAATTATCTCATTTGGCTCAAGAGCACAAATCACCGATAAGCATAAGGAACATGACCAACACATGCATAAAAATTATGAAGTGGGATTAGCAAACTCTCTTGTTTATTTTATCAATGGTAAAGAGGTTGCATATGGACTACATCTACACTATATTCACTACATTTCGCATACTAAATTTGGATATGGTTTGGGATATGAACGAATTTTTGATGAACATGGACACAATGTATTTGGAGTAATTGGGACATACAGTCCTGTTAACAGTTTACTTTTAAGCATATCACCGGGAATTACTTTTGAAGATGGTAAAAGTTCAGAACCAGGCTTTGCCATGCATTTTGAAACAACCTATGAATTTGAAATTGGCAATTTTCATATTGGCCCCTTGGTTGGAATTGCCTATGATCCTGAAGATTATCATTTAGGAGTAGGTTTGCATTTTGGATATGGGTTTTAATAAACAGAATAAAATAATAATTAATAAATAATATAGTTATGAAAAAAATGATTTTACCTTTTCTGGTAGTTGTAATGTTACTAAGCGTAACCTCCTGTAATCAACCGGTACGTGAAAACCAAATAGTTGCCGATCAGGATTTAAAAACCGAAGTAGTTATATCCAAACAGGATGTTCTGGATGCTCAAAAAATATGGGGCGACGGAATAGTAAAAATTGGTGAGATATATTCTGAAGGTGGCGATTATAAAGCTGCTGCTGAAAAACACATCGACGATCTGTATGGTTATAACCTAGGCACAGTATTGTTTAAACCAACACTTGCTTCAGAAATTCAATTCCGTACTGATAAAGAAGGTGCGCTATCCTATTTTATTGCCGACAACTCCAATTACCCTGAAGACCATGGTTTTGCCATTAAACCCTGGAGCGCGGTAAGGTGGGAAAGTACGGGTATTAAAACAGAAAATAACATGGCAATTGCAATGGGTAACTATTATTTTACACCTGCCAAAGGTGGTGAAGATGTAAAGGTTGAATATACTTTTGCATACACTAAAGACGATGACGGAAAGTTAAGAATAATAATGCATGGTTCTCATCTTCCCTATTCACCTCCAATCGAGCATTAATTATTGTTGTAAAATATTTATAGAAGTATGCTAAGTTTAAAAACTCTATTGCAATATTCGCATTTAGCCACAGAGTAATGACAATGGGGTTTAAATATTATAACGGTCAGTATTAACTATATTACTTTTTATTCTCTTCATGGAAAAAATAAAAACAACCAACACACTATTATTAATAATTGTAATCCCCATTGTTTTTTATTTACTTAAAATCCTGTCATTCATTTTTATACCGATTGTATTATCAATGTTTATTGCACTTCTGTTTTTGCCTCTAATGAGATGGTTAAAAAAGAAAAGAGTGCCTAAATTTATAAGTATATTTATTGTGTTCTTGATATTTGCTATTGTCTTTAAAGTAGGTGGTGAATTAATTAAACTTTCAAGTCAGGAAATATTATCAACAGATGTGGCCTTTTTTAAGAAAGCTGAAACAAAACTTGTTAGTTTAATTGAATCAACGGAAGGCTTTTTTGGGATTAATCGAGCAAAAGGTGAAAATGTACTATTTCATTATATGCAAAACAATAATAATCTGAAAAATTTTGGTTCAACTTTGGATTTTATTGGTGATACACTTACGATGACCCTGATGACAGTTTTTTTTGTTATCCTTTTGCTCTCTGAGTCAATTGATTTTCAAAAGATATTGAATATCACTATATTTAAACATAAACACTCTTCGGTTAAAACTTTTGTTAGAATTGAGAAAGACATCATCAAATTTATAAAAGTTAAATTCATAATCAGCTTTTTTACTGGATTGGGGTTTACCCTGGCTTGCCTTTTATTTGATGTTAACTTTCCTATTTTTTGGGGGTTATTTGCATTTCTAATCAATTTTGTGCAAATGGTTGGATCAGTTGTTTCAGTTGTAGCATTATCATTATTTGCTTTTGTGGAACTAGACCCAACTGGCATTCTTCTATTTTTTATTATTACAATAATATTTGTGCAAGTTCTAATGGGTGGTGTTCTTGAGCCTGTTTTCATGGGGAAATCCTTTTCTATAAATGTGATTACAATTTTAGTAATGCTAATGCTATGGGGATATATTTGGGGAGTACCCGGCTTAATATTGTCAATTCCAATTACTGTATTTATTAAAATCATTTTGGAGCAATTTCCAAAAACTAAAATTTTAGCTGATTTAATTGCAGGACAGAACAAAGAAATAATGTCCCCTGGAAGAAAAAAGAATAACAGTTTAGGTGCTTGAAAAAATATCCAGAAACATCAAGGCCATAACAAGTAAAGTCAAATTTATAGGTATAAACAAAAAAACGGGCTTCAGAACCTAAATTCCGAAGCCCGTTTTTAATTTACAGAACCACGTTACTTCTTGGCACCCAACATTTGAATTTCGTTGGCAATTATTTCGGTCATGTATTTTTTGTTGCCATCTTTATCGTCCCAGGAAGAATATGTTATTTTTCCGGCAACAGCAATTTCTTTACCTTTCTTAAGATATTTTTCAGCTATTTCTGCTGTTTTACCAAAGGCAATTACATTGTGCCATTGAGTTTCTTCTTGGCGCTCTCCTTCTTTGTCTTTACGGATTTCTGTTGTAGCAAGTGAGAATCTTACTCTTGTTTTGTTGTCACCATAAGTTTTTGCTTCTGGGTCATTACCCAAGCGTCCGATCAGGTTTACTGAATTTCTTAAAGTTGTCATAATAGTAATTTTTAGTTTGTTAAAAAAATATTTATTTAATTAGAGTTCATTAGAGTTACTGTATTTACAGAGTAGTCTAAAATTTTGTGTCAATATTTGTATGAACGAAATCTGATGCAAACATATGGCGACTAAATATTCTAAGTCGTATAATAACCATTTACTTACGTTATCTTACGTTTGTAAACGGGTAATAACGGTTATATTATTTATATTGTGCAGTTTATGAAATACCACCAAATTACTTTTTTAAAGAAAAAAATGTTGTTGAGTACTCGAACTAAAAAGAATAACTTTGCATTTTAGAGACATGGTTGAATTATATTAATTAGAAGATAGAATTTCCAAATGAGAGCCAGGGTTAATATTATTACATTAATTGTAATCACACTAATTAGCTTTGGTTGGTATTTTAGTTTGGTTTCAATTAGATATATTGTTCCTGTTATTTTAATTTATATCGTAATAAACATTGTTGGTGCTTCGAAGATTCAACTCAACTATTTTTTTGTTTCCCATTGCAAAGGAATTACAGAAAATAGGGAAATTGCCCTCACCTTTGATGATGGACCACATCCAGAAATAACTCCTTCAATTCTTAAATTACTTGAAGATTATAATGTGACGGCCACTTTTTTTTGTACTGGTAAAAATGCAACCCAGCATCCCCATATATTAACAGAAATTATAAATAAAGGTCATATAATCGGTAACCACTCCTACGGTCACTCAAAGTTATTCGACTTATTTTCGCCATCAAAAATGCATGGAGAAATTACTGATACGAACACAGCATTAACTAAAATTACAAAGAAATCTCCGCTTCTTTTCAGACCTCCATATGGGGTTACAAATCCAATGTTGGGTCGGGCGTTAAAAAAAACAAATATGATTTCAGTAGGATGGAGTTTGCGTTCTTTTGATACAGTGAAAAACAACCATGAAGTTCTGAAAAAATTGAAATCAAATACAAAACCGGGAGACATCGTGCTTTTTCATGACACAGTCCCCAACACAATTAATATCGTTAAAGACTATTTAATATGGCTTCAGGAAAGCGATTATAAAGTTGTAAGTTTGACCAGTTTGTTAAAAATACCAGCATATGAAGAATAGAATAATAACGGTGATCCCAATTTTGTTTTTTCTGTTAATGCAAATATCACATGCGCAGGATAGCAATTTTACTGAAGTTACTGATATCGATGTATTGAAGACAAAACTTACTTTACATACTGAGTCGACAAATAGTATTGAGAGTAATTTCGTACAGGAAAAACATTTGTGGATGCTAAACGAAGTTCTTATTAGCGAGGGTGTTTTTTTATTCAAAAAAGAAAACAGTGTGAGATGGCAGTACAATACGCCTATCGAATACACAATTGTGATTCACAATGGCGTTTTTACTATTGTTAGCAACGATAAGGTTAATGAATTTGGGATTGATTCGAATCCGATGTTTCGTGAGATCAACAAAATGATAGTTACAGCAATCAGGGGTGATTTTGTTGATAATCCGGATTTTGCTGCAATGTTTCTTGAAAATAATGATCAATATCTTGCAAAGCTAAAACCAACAAACACAAAGGTTGAAGCAATGCTTGAAACCATCGAAATATATTTTGACAAACAGAACATGGAAGTAGTTAAAGTGGTGTTTAAAGAACCCGGTGATGATTTTACTTCCATAGTTTTTAAGGATAAGAAAATAAACTCCGATTTGTCGAATAAGAGGTTTTTAATAGAAAAGAAATGAGATTCTTCGCTTCGTTCCTGACAAAAGTCAGGAAACTTTGTACATACGTGATAACAATAATCTCATCACTTATTATTATTTCTTCATGCTCAATTAGAGGTTATGAACCTATATCAAATTCTGAAACCAACAAAACTTTAGCACCTTATGTTTTTGGAGATGAATTCAAAAAAGCCGTTTACAAAACAAACATTAACATCTACAGTAATAACCTAACCGGTATTACATTAATTAAGAAAATAGATAGTGCTTACCGGGTCGTTTCTATGTCGGAGTTGGGCATAAAGTATATGGACATTGAGTTTCCATTCGATAGACAAAAATCTGCAAAAGTTCATTATATAATGGAATCATTAAATAGAAAGATGCTGGTTAATATGTTTATTAAGGATTTTAGTTTGCTTTTCTACCCTCCAGAAATCAGCCATTCTCATATTATGGTTAATGAAAATAATCCTGATAACTTGCTTATTGAAAACAAAAATCTGGTTTACATTTTTAACTCTGAAGGGACTATTTCTAATATTAAAAAAAAACGTATCTCAGGGGGTACTCGGCCGATTGTAAGTTTTTCTTATGCTAAGCAAGCCTCACCTAATACTATCTCGGTAATCCATGGTAAGATAGATTATGAGTTCGCAATAATTGATTAATACTGTTTCACTCATTAATCCTTAATACATCTTACACTAAACCCTGCCGATTTACTTGTATAGCCATAGGAGGTTGATCCCCTTTCGAAATCTAACTTTCTATAATATGCACTGCTGATATCACTTTGTGTTGATGTCCAGAAAAATGCATTTTCATTTAGGTTGATAAAGCTTTCACTGACAAGACGTGTGCCTCCGGGGAGGGCTGTAAAATTACTTTCATTTGAAGCATATGAATTAGGTATTTTCCAATGTGTAGTCCCGGTTTCTTTCATTTTCCCACCTGCATCTACAGGACCCCCAAGATAATCTACAAGCCCTGACCATTCATTATTAGACGGTAAATGCCATCCTGTAGGGCAAGAAGTTTGAGAAGTTTCCCAATTATATAAACGTCCATAAACAGGAGCGTTTAATTCATTATTTTCATATACCCAACTCCCAGTTTCCGATTCATAATTAAGGTTTTCTGCCATCCAAAACTGAGTGCCAATTTCGATTGTTAAGTAATTTTTCCCATCCCTGATATCAGTAAAATCACCGAAAGGACTTTCAATAATTTTAACTTCAATGGATGTATTTAACGAGTTGGAAAGATCATTAAGCGTAATTGTGGCAGTTTGCCCCACGCTTCCATGTGCAATTATTGTGGCTTTACTATTATCACCACTATTAGCGGTAACCGAAACTACATCAGAATTTGATGATTGCCATGTATAACTTGGATTGTTTACCGGCAAATAAGTAATTGCAGTAAGATGATTATTGCCATCAGGAAACAGATTTAAATTTGTTATTCCATTATTAATTACAACTCCTTGCAGCACTGAATAAAATCCATCACTGCTAAAATCGCCAACAATTGAAGCATTTGATGAAGAATTACGATTTTCCTTAACCGAAAGTCTAAGTGAATGGATATTATTACCTCTTTTTGGACTCATGTAGTATAAGTAGTAGAAGCTGTTAGCATAAGAAATAATCTCATCTTGAATTTCCGCGAATTTATCTGATAATTCAGAATAGTTTTCCAGTGAATAATATCCGGCTGTGCCAAGCTGTTTCATCGCATTCACGTCCTGCTCATTTCCGAGGCCTACTGTATATACTTTTTTATCGCCAATTGCCAATAATGCCTCTTGTAATGTGCTGGAGCCCTGGGTGTCACTACCATCAGTAATTACAATTAAAAACCCTTGTTCAATTGCAAGGGTTGAGTAAAAATCTTCCCATCTCGACACACCGGTTTGTATGCTTCCGTATAGATTTGTAGTAGCATATCCCAATGAAATTGAATTAATGGCAGTTGTTAATGTATATATGTCGCTGGTAAAATCTTGCAGAAGTATAGCTTCTTCAGAAAACACATAAATCGCTATTTCTTGTTGACTTACTATATTATTAACAAGGTTAATTGCAGCATTTTTAATATCATTAAGGTTGGTGCCAACACTTGCGCTATTGTCGAGCATAAGCACGGTTTTAACATTATATGCAACTCCATCTTTATTTTTAACTGTCATTGCCGATTCGGTTGGTGATACAGCCTGACCATCTTCATGAACTTCAAAATTGCTAGTTACCAAATTTGGAACACCTTTGCCATCAGTATCAGAAACTTCAAACATGATATTTACAAAACACGGAAGCTCAGTTTCCAGTAAATGCTTAGTAAGCACGTAACTCTTACTATTATCAGGTGTGTTGTCATTTTTTTTACACGAATTTTGAACAAGAATTATAGTTAATTCCAGAATTATGGTTGTTGCGATTTGTACTTTTTTCATTTGATTAATTTTACATCAGTTTTGAGAATCAATGTTTAGAACGTATATTATAACAATATAGTTTATATGCTAAAGTACTTTTATAAATTATTGTGATGATTTAAAAGAAGTTGTTTTATTAACGCTGATTGGTTAATATCATTGGGATCATTGAATGCATTGATATGCAATTACAAAATAAAATTAGCTATGGGAGCTCTTTTCCCGTAGATGCTGAATATATTCTTAGCCATTGTTCGTTTGTCATTTCTATTTTCAACGCGTCAACGGCTTTTTGTAGCCTTTCGATTTTACTTGTCCCTACAACCGGGATTATTGATACTGGGTGCGATAATAGCCAACTATATATAATTTTGTCAATTGAGTTGATGTTTAACTCGTTGGCAACTTCAGATAATGTGCCGTAGGTTCGAATTGCTTTTTCACTTTTTGGGTATAGGATCTCTCCTCCTGTCAGAGGTGACCATGCCATTGGTACCAGTCTATTTTGAAGAAAATAATCAATGTTACCATTTTCAAAATGTTCTAAACAAAGTGGAGATATTTCTACTTGATTTGTAACAAGTTTATCTTCCACATATGAATCCAACAATTCAAATTGTTGGGTGTTAAAATTTGAGACTCCAAAATTCAATACTTTTCCGTTCTTTTTTAATTGTGAAAAGGCTCTTGCTACCTCTTCAGGGTTAAAAAATGGTGATGGACGATGAAGGAGTAAAAGATCAATATAATTGGTATTGAAATTTTTTAGAGATTGCTCAACTGAATTTACAATGTGTTGATAGCTATAGTCGTAATATTTGTGTTTACGATCCGGGTATTTATCTGAGATTAATTTTATTCCACACTTAGTAATAATCTGAATATCCTTGCGGAGATCAGGTGCTAATCGCAAAGCATCACCAAATATTCTTTCACAGGTATAATTTCCATAGATGTCGGCATGATCAAATGTAGTAATACCCAGATGCATGGTTTGCTGAACCAGCTTCAGCAATTCTTTACTTGATAGATCCCAGTCGGATAATCTCCAATGTCCATGAACAATACGAGACGATTTCAGATTTCTTGAGAGGGTAATTTTATTTTTCATTAAAACAAAAATAGTTATAAAATCTAATAAGATTGTTTGACCTCAATACTACCTGAAAACTAAAATGGCCAACCTAATTGAATAAGTTGACCATTTTAATTAATAGACTTTATTACTAATATTATATACTATTGAGAGGGGGGTGAATAAATTTTACTGTCATCACGATATCCCGAAAGGTCTTTATACCAATCATCGAAAGATGCTCCTTCACTAGTAGCCCATGTGGCAAACTTTAAATATGCCCATACAATTTGTTGCTTTTCCATAGGATAATCAAACGACTCGTATATGTTAATAGCCCATGGTAGATTATTTTCAGTTTTGTAGTACTTTCCCGTTGCCGGATTTGAATCATCATTTAAAGTGCCAAACAAATTAACATCAGCCAAAGCTGTTGGTGGATAATCTGGCAAATGAACTTCTACAGATCTAGCTAAATTGACAAAGATAAATGGATTAAAACCACTTATGTTTAGGTCATTGTAGGTATAAGTATTTGCTGCAAATTCAATATTTATAGTTAACGTAACTGGCGTTACATAAGGAGCCGATTCTGAGGTGTTAATCCCGATTCCTCCACCCGGATGTATCATTTCCTGATATGCATTGTCGAAAACAATTATGGTGGGAGTAGATTGCCCAGATTCAGTTCCATTACCACTTAGGGTAACAATGTTTTCCTTTAGTGAATAGCCTGTAACCGTGAGGTCGGCTGGATCAATAGCATCACTTAACTGGAAACCAAAACCATTTTCCAGGGAAGCTCCAATTGCTCTTATGGTAAATGTTCCGACAACAGTCTCAACATAGTTATTTGTATTTGTTGTAATCTCAAATTGATAGTCAATTACTAAATCATTGAAATCATAATCTCCTTTACTTGGCCATAAATCTTCAAATGCAAGTGTTCCAAATCCCAATGCAGGAAATAGATTTGAGGTTCCGGCAAGTATATCAACAGTAACGGTAGCAATACTACACAAGCTATTTTGATCACATACTTGATAATCTATGGTTACTGTACCAGTAAATCCATTAATCGGTGTAAATGTTACTAAACCTGTTCCGCTATTAACAGTAAATGTTCCTTCTGTGGTTGGATTAGGTGCTGTACCTTCAAAAGTAACAGTTGCGGGAACAATAGGGGTTGAGCCATCAATATCGTTTGTAAGCACATTAATATCTACTGGAGTGTTCACAGGAGTCATTACATAATCATCAACTGCAGTTGGTCCCACTGGATATGTTACAGTTACTGTTGCAAGATTGGAAGCATAATTATCATCATCCAATACAAAATACTCTATTGGCGTTGGGCTACCTATAAATCCTGATTCAGGAGTAAAAGTGATAGCTCCTGTTGTTGGGTGAATCGACCATGTACCTTCGCCTGATACTACTAAGGAACTTCCCGCATTATTTGTACCTGCAATTTGAACTGTTGTAGGATCTATATCTGCATCACCCGGAACATCATTATCCAACACGTCAATTTCAACAAGCTGCCCGGGTATTCCTGTTCCATTATCGTCATTTGCAGTTGGAGTTTCAATTGAAATAAGTTCAACCCAATCACCTTGAAGAACAGGGGTTCCAATAAGCAAAGTATGATTGTCATTTTCAAATTCACCTCCTTGAGCCATATTAAAAACGATTTCGTCAAATGCTAATCCTTCTGTGGCAACATAATGTAGAAATGCATAGGGTTCATTACTATTTCCACCGACTACAGGTTTACCATAGTAATCGAAAGTTGAGTATTGGGTATTATTTATTGCTGTAATATAATTATTTTGATTTTTTGGTAATAAAGCTACAACATCATCAGTGTAAAACGTTGCAATTATTTGACCATCACGGTAGATCTTAATATTGTTTTGACCGTCTCCGGCAGGCCAGGCAAATGCAAAATAACGCACAGGATTATCAAAGGTTAACCTCACCTCACCAGGATCGTCTATTGACATATATTTTCCTGTACCTGCTCCGTAAACATCATCATTTTTTACATATGATTCATTATCAAGCTGATGGTATGTCCCAATTGCTGAGGTGTATCCACTTTGCAATGGTGCCCAAGAATAATTGGGAAGATTTGTAAAACTTTCAAAATCTTCAGTTAATACGGTACCTCCTGTAACGTTAGATGTCATGACTGTAGGTGCACTTGTGTAAACTCTTAAGTATTCTTGTGCTTGTGAATTATATACCAGTGTTGAGAATATAACAACAAGTATAGCTATCCAAAATGAATTAACTGCGTTGTTTGTATGGCTGATATCTATGCTTTTAGTCAAAGCTGTATTTTTATATGTATGTGATTTCATGTCGAAGTTTTTTATATAAGTTAACTAATACTATTGAAACTGATAGCTTAGGGTTTCACTATCAAGCTCAATGCTAATATCTTGGCCCATGAATTTCAAATAAATTGATTTTTCATATGCCGGAATCGTTAGTTTCATGGTATATGGCACATTGGCTGTTAAAAATGCCTTTTGGTATGTAATACCTTCATTTGAAGTTACTTCAACTATATTGTTTCCTTTACTTGTAAGGGAAAGTTGAAAATCATTGGTAGTTTTCCAATCAAAACTGGAAGTTACTGTCAAGTTTTCCATAGAAGCGGGACCAGTAGGTGTGGGGTCCGTATTGTTATTTTTTTTACATGCGGAGGTTAGCAGTACGATGCTAACTAATAATATCATTAATTTTTTCATAGTATCTATTTTTTCTAAAAAGAAACACTTCTCAAAGGGCGTGCCAAATACACTAGCAAATACTATGTGATTAAAATTCAGAGAATTAATGTGTGTGTTTTGTAGACAATAATTATTAAGTACAAAATTATAGTCTTGTTTTGGGAGTTTGGTACAAAATAGAGACTTTTTTTGTATATAATATCATACATAATTACCCAAGGAGAATGTAATCTGGGTCATTCATTTTATACTTTTGCCAGCTTATTTTATCGGCAAAACCACATTATGAAGCGGCATCAATACTACTAATATTTATACTAAATGTTCTTATTATTTACTCCCAGATAAATATCGAGTTAGTATTAGTGGATCAAATCTGCTAAACAAAAAATATTATGATATTGGGAATGTCGAACAACCAGGACTTTGGATAATTGGGGGGATTAAAGTTACTATTGAGGGCAGAAGGTAATTTGTAGTTACTCGAAATCATCCATAATCAATTTCAACTTATGAGTTTGATTATTAATTGTATTCCTTATATTTGTTGGAAAGTATTTTATATCCTAATCCATGAAGACCCTAATACTAGCGATTGCTTGTTTCTTTAGCTTGAATCTGATTTCCCAAAAATCCGAGGTAGAAACCGACTCATTAAGTCTTTATTTCTCATTTCCATGCATTGCCTTTGATGGTGAATATGGTATTGAATACGATGGTGACGATATTTATGTAACATCATCAATAAGTGACAGCATTGCCAAATATGATATCGATGGTACCCTTCTTGAAAAGTTTGTAATCCCAGAGGTTGCCAATGTACGTGATATGGCTTATGATGGTGAGTTTTGCTATGGGGGAACAAATGATTATTTCTTTTATGTAATGGATATGACAACAAAGACCTTGTTAATCAAATTCGATCTTCCAGTAAGAGTTCATAGTATTGCATTTAATAAAGAAGAAAATACATTTTGGATTAACGAAGAGGGATCTCATGTAATATATGAAGTAGATTTATATTATGGTAAAAGGGATTCCATAGTGATTGAAAGTGCAGATTCAATATATATAACTGGATTAGCTTATGGTCCTCGATATTCTTGGCCTCCATATTTATGGATATTTTGCCAGGACGGTACTCGATCCTTACTCCTCAAGTATAATATTGATACAAAAGAACAGGTAGGTTATGAGATTGATTTATCATCATTAGTATCAGGAAGTGCCTTATCCGGTGGCCTTTTCCTTGAACGAAAAGATTATACCTATAGCTTTATTATTGGAGGTATTATTCAGGATCAATTAATATTTGCCCTCGATTTGGATTATGCAAACCAATTGGTTAATACTGGTGAAAAAGTCATGATTACAGAATTTGATATTTATCCAAATCCTGCTACAAATATGATTTCAATTTCAACTTCATTACGGGAAAATCAAGATGCTAATTGTAGGATATACAATCAGGCAGGACAGATTATGTACAATAAGAAATTGTCATCAAACAAAATGAAGATTAATTTAAAGAAGTTTCCCGTAGGGGCCTATTTTGTTCAACTAACAGGTATAGAGGGATTTTCATTTACCAAAAAGTTTTTGAAAGTAAACTAGAATAAGGTTGGATTGTCAAAATAAAAAAATAGGTCATACAACCAAATCTTCATCTCATAACCCTTTAGTGTAGATATAAACCAAAAATCATTATTAATTAAATAATAGAATCATGAAAAAAATATTACTTATTGCAATTTGCTTCCTAGGAATTAGTGCTTTTGCTCAGCAAAATTTGGTGGAGATTTCTCCAAATGCAAACCCCGATGCTGTTATGAGCCGCGACACATTTAACCTTGAATTCTCATTTCCCTGTAC
>JABMPH010000353.1 GCA_013203805.1 Bacteroidota bacterium
TCAATTCGTTGAAATTCTCCGAAGGAACAATCTCTACTTGTCTATAATGATCCTCATCATAAAAAATGGAGTTGGACAAATCAATTCGTTCTTCTTCAGATTCACTCTTAGCTTGAAAATTTGATTGCTTTGATTTTTTCTGTGATACAATCAATATGATTGCTCCAATCAAGATTACTGATATGATTATTCCAATTTTCATTCTAATGTGCTACAATGGTGTAGCTATGCACCGTACGGATTGTGAGCACGGAATATCAAATTTAGATAATTATGATTTGGGCAGAAACATCAACTTTAGATTCAAGCCGTATGGTGTATAGCTGATGTTGGGCGGTCGGCATTTATTTCACTGGCTTTAATTTTCGAGATTCCATGTACTTTTTGAATTCTGCGAAACTCATATTTTTAGTCTCCTCGGCAATTTTTTCTTTAACTTTTCGAAAGAATTTTACGGTATCAAACTCCTTATTTTTTTCTACTTTATTCATCATCTTCTTTAATAATTTCTTTTGGTGATCTTATATCCAATTGAATATTTCCATTTTTCAAATTGATTGAATTGTAACCTCTTATTCTGAAAACATTCACTATGTGTTTAAAGTTCCAACTTACAAGATAATCAACTTTATTCAAAGTTGCTACTGCTATATGTCTGCAATCGTCTGCACTTGTGGGGCCAACTACTTTTTCCTCTAAATATTGATTAGCCAGAGCAAATGCTTCTTCTGTGACTTCTACATATTCAGTAAAGTCATCAGGTAAACTTAAAAAATGGTCTTTAATTGGTTCAGGTGCATGCTCTAGTTCAGTTTCTGAAAGGTTTGAGAATACGCATACAATTTCACCGCGACGAACCATGTCAAAGAGTTTGGTCGTGACATCCTCAAATTCTTTGTCCAAGATTCCGCCAAAAACAGATGTGTCAAAGTATAATCTCGGTTTCATGGTTCAAATCTACAACGAAACCTCTGGTTTCGTTTTTTGCTGCCGCCCAACGGTGTAGCTATGCACCGTACGGTTTGTGAGCACGGGTTATCAAATTTAGCCAATTTTGAATTGCGCAGAAACTTCAACTTTAGATTCAAGCCGTATGGTGTATAGGTGATGTTGTGCTTTTGTTTTTCTAACTATTAATAAGATTGATTAAGACTCCGGTTCTAGTTTTTTTTAATTTCTTCACTAATAAGCCTATTAAGTCGATTAATATTGACTGTTAATAATTGATGGCGTGTGTTAATGTACAGATTATTCAAAACGGCTAGTTTTAATCCATTCTGGTAAGTTTGGTTATTCCTCAACCAAATAAAGTCTTCTTGCATTTTAAGGAATTGATTATCTGAGATCTGTGATGAATCAGTAGTTGAAATCATCTTCGTAGTTAGGGTTTCATCAAAGTTTATGTTATTGAAAAGAGCAGTGTTAGGAACAGAAATGTCGTACAAATACTTTTCATACTCCCTTCTCATATGATGCTCACTGTTTGCTATACTAGCATATATCTTGTCTATTTCGAGTAAATAATATTTGATGGAATCACTTGAAATAGAATTTAGTTGCCCAGAGCTTATTAGTTCTTTAAATGTATTATTTGTAGGAATGAAATTCTTCCAACCGTGGACGTAATGACGCTTCATATCCAAATTTAATTGTTCGGACTTAGTCTTTCCAACAGGAGTTGTCATGAGATTATACCCCAAAATTGCTTTTTGATTATGTTCTTTTATATAAGAATCGTTGTTTTTTAGTTCTGTATTTAAGTCTGCTTGAATGTTTCTAAGATAGTTTACTTCAATTGTCCTGGTTTTTCTGTTCTCATTCCAGTTGTTGATGTTTACAGCAATCAGAATTCCTATCACCACAAGAAAAATTTCCCCAATGGCGTATTTTAGATATTTCCCAGTTCTCATTTCTGAAGGTAAACTAAGTCTAATATTTCTAAAAGGGTTTATCATCGATTTAAAATAAAGCACAACGGCGAGTGTAAAAGCAGTAGCTTGGAA
>JABMPH010000354.1 GCA_013203805.1 Bacteroidota bacterium
CATAATCGCAGAATTGACACTACACCTTAAATCTGAAAAAATGTGTCCAGTCGATGGGGTCCACTTCATTGAATAAATATAAATTATCTCCATTTAAAACATCAATAGGAATAATTGAATTAAAAGGGTTATCATCGTTTGATACGACATAATTATTTTTATCACGAGCACAAGAAATCAATATTTTATCTGCAGAAAAGAAATTTTTTGATAATACATACTGTTGATACTCTTTCCCACTTTCTGTTAATGCCCAATTTGAAATAAAAGCATCTGCCTTAATCGTTTTGTTAAAGTGTATTACCAAATCACTTGAGATTAAGTTTATTTTACTCTCTAAAATATTATCAGGATTATAAACAATGTGAACATTATCTGGACCAAATATTGCAGACAGGTATATCTTTTGTACTATGCAAAACTCAGGCAAATCCATTACTATATAAGTACAAAGTTGGTTGTACTGTTTAACTATTCTAGCCATGCATCCATACCCGCCACCCCATTCAATTATTGTTTTGGAACTTAAAATATTTTTGTTCCTACTCATAAAATATGAACTAATATGAAACGCTTGATGAATAGTATTTTCCGAAGTGAAATACTTTAAATTAGTAATCAAGGGTAGCCCGATATTTGATTCTCGAAGTATTTT
Source organism: Bacteroidota bacterium (assembly GCA_013203805.1). GTDB lineage: Bacteria > Bacteroidota > Bacteroidia > Bacteroidales > F082. Next base: position 656 of record JABMPH010000354.1, read on the forward strand.
TCTTACTTGGGGCTTATCAAAAGCATTCTCAATTAGATCTACTTTTTTATCATGAAACGCAGATGCTTTTGCACCACCATATACCATAGCAACCTTAATAAATTTGTTATGCAAAAACCATATCGGAATTGACCCAACAAACGTTTTTCTTAATTTATCTCTCCAATCATCCCATGCATATTCTCCTACAGGTAGTATATCCAATCCTAAATTCTCCTGTATAGAATAAAATTCCTTAGAATAAAATGCGTATTGCGAATTAATTTTAAAGAACCTTACAAAGTGTAATACATTAAAGTTTCTAATAAAACCGAAAAGTATCTTTAAAATTGCTTTTGCATTTTTCATATCATTATTATTTAAATTAATATTTTGACATGTTTTTTTTGTATAAAAGTTGTTCATCACTAGATTTATATAGAGACAAATTATTATTAGCATTTATCCAATCAGAGAATGTAAACTCCTCATCAAGTGCTCTATATTCGTTATTATATCTGCTATTCTCATTCCATCGATTATATTTAAACCAAAATAAATCAATTGCTGAAGTATCTACTATACAGAAATATTCAGAAAATACATTCCAGCTATCTTTTAAGGTATAATCAAGCGTATGTCCTTGCTTTTGCAAATATTCTGTAGAAAGGTAAACTTCACATAATCTAGCTCTGCCCCAGGCTTCAACACTATCTCCAATATCCATCTCTTCCAGGTGTCTGCTATCGAATTCTGGAGTCCAATATAAGAGCATATCATCTATATGTCCAAAATTCAACATGTCAGTTACTCCATATAGCCTATACTTATAAGTGTTTAATGATATGGATATGATTCTTGATTTTGGTTTCAGACTATTATCAATTGGAAATGATCTAATCAATGATAGAAAAAACAGTATGAAATCATGCCGATAAATACGTTGGTCGGTTCTAGTTTTTAGACAATATTCTGCTCCACTTGAATGCGCAACCTTAATGCCATTTTTTGCAGATTCAATTTGCAAATTGATATTTGAAATACCGAAATAGGCAGGTTTTTTATTTTCTATGACTTTAACTCCAATATCTCTATAATTCCTTAAAATATCTGATGAATAGTTTTCCCAGGTTGAAAGTATCAATATCATTTCAGGAAATCGTTTTCTATATATCTTTAAAGTTTCAAGTGTAAATTGGTCTTTTTCAATAATAGGACCTTGCATTACAATTGCACCTTTTTTATCAAATATCGTTATGTCGGGCGCAGCATTAATTTGACTTGCACATACTTCTCTTGATGTTAGAGATAAATATTTATTTCTATTTATTTTCTCTAAACATTGAATAATGACTTTATTTATTTTTGACTTCACAATTACTAATATCTAATTGAGAGCTCTCTCTCTTTTTTTAACATTTATTGTTTGATTTCATCATTTTCATGTTTTATCAATTAAAACCATAACATTTACTGTATGACCGCATAATAGTTATGCTATGCTGTGATTATTTTGATCTATTCAAAATTTAAAATTCTTCAATTGTTTTATATCTCATAGATGAATGTTTTCTTTTTCAATTATACCGGGTTTCAATCCATTTAATTAGGGATAATTTTGAATGGTTTTTGACCTAATAATATTCGGTACAAACAGATTGAACTTTAATAGTTTTAACAAAAATCAGCAATTCTATTGCCCCAACAGTTTTTTCTTCTAATACTTCTTCGAATCAATTTACCCTGTCATGCTTTTTACAATTTTACTTCATCAATAAGTTAATGCTTTTATAGCTTAACTTGCTGTTTGATCAAATGTGTTACTTCCACAACTACCAATTATTAAACCACGCCGATAATTAACATTTTATGTAATTACCCTCTTCGGTATGTAATCCCCTAGTTTATAATTATAAACTACTGATCTTGCAACAAAAAA
>JABMPH010000355.1 GCA_013203805.1 Bacteroidota bacterium
CTGTAACCCTTTTGGGGCTTTTCCTTCTCTTCTTTTGTATGCCTTGGCAACCGAAAGGAAGACAAAAATCATAAAGAAAACGCTCAAAAATATTGCCAGCACATTTTTTGTAAACGAGAAATCTAGAGTTGGTCTGATCTCTTCACCATTGGCATCTAAGCTAACTAATTTGCCCTCATTCATCTCGTGATGCGAAATGAAATATCCTTCATGGGTAGGGCCATGATGAAAAACCGATGACATAAAAAAATGAAATTTGCCTTCATCATAAAGCATTATCGGTAAAGGAATAGCATAATGCGTATCAAATGCCGTAATTAGATGCCATTCGTAAGAGTCGGTAATATGCTCAATAATCATATCACCAGCAGCAAATTCGTGTTTTTCAACTTCCTCCTGCCAAGGTTCAGCATTTTGTTTAGTTTCATGATCATCATGCTGAGCTGATAGTTGCATAGTTCCAAACATCACTAGTATTGCGATTACTGCTATGTGGACTAGGGTTCCAAATCTGTGTAATATACTACTCATTTACAAAGGAATGTTGTTAAGTTTAACGCAGTTAAATTAGCGTGCAATTTTACGAATAATTACCGAATTAGAAAAATGAAATATTAATTAATTTATTTAGTGGATTTTATGGATCGATCAAAAGCATTATTTAGAAGCTTTCTAAATAAAAAAATTGTCTGTTTTATTATCCAGAAAATGATTAATTTCACACCATAACATTGAATTCAAACATATCTGCCTTACATGGGAGATCTCCTGAGGCGTTTTATCCCGGAAAGCGGCAGTAAAAATATACTACTATGAGAAAATTAATTTCAACATTATTACTAAGTTTACTGATGGTTGCCAGCTTTTCCTGTGATCATAAAAGTGAAGCCAATTGTAAAAAAGATAAGGTAGCAATAGAAAATTTGCTGGAGAACTATATTATGGCAAATGAAAATCAGGACGTTGAACTTATAGAAGAAATTTGGGCTCCTGATGATGAAATTATACTTTATGGAACCGATTCGGATGAAAGGTTAATGGGTTGGGCAAATATAAAAGAGGCCATTAAAGAGCAGTTTGGTTATATTTCAGATACATATATCTCTGCTTCAAACCAATTTATTAAACTAAACTGCACAGGTAATACTGCGTGGTTCGCCGAAACTCTGAATTACAATTATATGTACAAGGGTGTGGCTCACAAATACGAAGGGTTAAGGTTTACGGGTGTGGTTGAAAAAATTGATGGCCGTTGGCTACTTGTTCAGGCTCATTTGTCGGTTCCTGCCAGCGTTGGGATTGGTGACAAGTAGGGGGTCAAGACATATTTATGGGTGATAAGATTAATCCAATTTAGGGTTCATTGGTAATATTGTAATTGTAAAAATAGCAAATCGCAACAGCCAAATTACAAACCTGCCTTTGCCGAAGCGGCTACGTGTAGGCAGCTAAATTTACAATGTTTTAAAAGTTAATATTTTTAACAGGCTTATAATTTGGAAATTGATTCTTTGGAATTATGAATATAACAAATCCCCCAGAATAAGTCTATCTAAAATAGTACTATTTTTGTATAAACTCAAAACCAAATGAAGTCACCTGTTGAGAAGCAAAATAATTCATGGAAAAAAGATCCACGTTTTGTTGATGCCGATTCAAAAAACTTCAAGCTTATATTTCTTGCCTTAATTGTTGGATTACTTGCCGGATTAGTAGGTTCTGTTTTTAGACTAACGCTTACATATATTGAGGTTTTCAGGGATAAGTTATTCGCAGGAGCCGGCGATTCAGGGATAATGAGCTGGGTATGGCCCATATTATTTGGTGTTATCGGTGTTACAGTTGCTTTGTTCCTAGTAAAAAGATATGCTCCGGAGGCATCGGGAAGCGGGGTTCAGGAAATAGAAGGTGCGTTGGATGGATTACGGCCTCTTCGTTGGAAAAGGGTGATTCCAATCAAATTTATTGCTTCTTTGTTTTCGCTTGGAAGCGGATTATTGTTAGGTCGTGAGGGTCCAACAATACAACTTGGTGCTAGTATCGGGAAAATGGTAAAGGACATTTTTAAACAACCGGAGAACAAAACCAATCCATTAGTAAGTGCCGGTGCCGCTGCCGGACTAGCAAGTGCATTTAATGCACCATTTGCAGGTATTATTTTTGTTATTGAAGAAATGCACGGTCATTTCAGATATAATTTTTTCTCCGTTGCAGCAATTATGGTTGCATCCGGAACAGCAGATTTTGTAGTAAGAGTATTAATTGGACCTGATCCCGTTATTCAAATGACTGTATTCCCCGGACCACAAATTTCAAGTGTATGGTTATTTATTTTGCTAGGGTTATTTTTTAGTTTGGTTGGATACTCATTTAATAAGTTAATAGTTATAACGCTCGATTTATTCAAAGATCTTTCCCGAATTACACTAATCTTAAGTGGGATTGTGGCAGGGATTGTGATAGTGTTGATTGGTGTTTTTTACCCGAATATGATAGGAGGAGGCTACCGAACAATTGGCAAAGTACTTGACCAATCGTATACAGTATCTTTTCTAATCATACTATTTATAGGTAGGATGATATTAACAATTTTCAGTTATGGTACCGGAGTTCCGGGAGGCATTTTTGCCCCGATGCTTGCTCTTGGCGTTGTTTTTGGAATGTTGTTCGGCACTGTAATGGAACATTTTTTTCCGGGCTTAGTTCCTCACCCGGGTATTTATGCTGTTGCCGGAATGGCCGGAATATTTGCATCAACTGTTCGGGCTCCTCTTACAGGTTTGGTGCTTGCCGTTGAAATGACTTCGAATTATGAACTTATACTCCCACTGATAATAACAACGGTAACAGCCTCAGTAGTTACAGCACAGCTTGGTAATGAACCCATTTATACTACTTTGTTGAAAAGGACTTTGGCAAATAGCAAAGGTTAAGAAATTATCCTTTTAGTAGTAAAATTATAAACCCCTAAATATAATACTTGTATTGATAGCATTGTGCTGATTTTAAACTACTTTTGCAAACTTTTTCAAATATGTTGTAACTACTTGCAACTTTCTAACTTTCAACTACATTATGATTATAGTAACCGATTTAAGAATCCAATTTGGCAAAAGAGTATTATTCAACGATGTAAATATGAAATTTACAGCGGGTAATTGCTATGGCGTTATTGGTGCCAATGGAGCCGGAAAATCAACCCTACTAAAAGCAATTGCGGGTGAAATAGACACCGCATCGGGACAAATTAGCATGGATCCTGGTGAAAGACTTTCCGTGCTAAGTCAGGATCACTTTGCCTTCGACGAATTTTCAGTTATCGATGCTGTGATGAAAGGTCATTCTCAACTATGGGAAATTATGCAGAAAAAAGATGCAATTTATGCCAAGGTTGATTTTTCGGATGCTGATGGATTAAAAGCTGCCGAGTTGGAAGAAAAATTTGCAGACATGGATGGTTGGAATGCCGAAAGTGATGCCGCATCGTTATTAGGTGCCTTGGGAATAAAAGAGGAATTTCATTTTACATTGATGAAAAATATGGATGGGCAGCAAAAAGTAAGAGTATTGCTTGCCCAGGCTCTCTTCGGTAACCCTGATAATTTACTGCTTGATGAGCCTACCAACGACCTTGACCTTGATACTGTAACCTGGCTTGAGAACTATCTGATAAACTATGAAAACACAGTATTGGTTGTGAGTCACGATAGGCATTTCCTGGATGCAATATCAACACACACACTTGATATCGATTTTAATAAAATACAGATGTTTGCCGGTAACTACAGTTTCTGGTACCAAAGTAGTCAGTTAGCATTGCGTCAACTGCAAAAAGCAAATAAGAAAGCAGAGGATAAGAAAGCAGAACTGCAGGAGTTTATATCACGATTTAGTGCCAATGTAAAGAAATCGAAACAGGCAACAAGTCGTAAAAAAATGATCGAAAAACTTAATATAGAAGATATTAAGCCTTCAACACGAAAATACCCTGGAATTATTTTTAAACCCGAACGCGAGGTTGGAGATGAAATAATTGAAGTAA
>JABMPH010000356.1 GCA_013203805.1 Bacteroidota bacterium
CGTTGACCATGGTAAAACAAAACTTCTCGATTATATTCGAAAGGAGAATGTTGTAAGTGGTGAAGCTGGAGGAATAACGCAGCATATTGGTGCGTATGAAGTTAAAACTGAAACTGGTAAAAGAATTACTTTCCTTGATACACCTGGTCACGAAGCATTTACCGCCATGCGTGCAAGGGGAGCCAAAGTAACTGATGTTGCAATTATTGTTATTGCTGCTGATGATAGTGTTATGCCCCAAACAAAAGAGGCAATTAACCACGCACAAGCAGCTGGAGTACCAATTGTTTTTGCAATTAATAAAATGGATAAAGAAGGTGCAAATTCTGAAAAAGTAAAAGAACAACTTGCCAATATGAATATTCTTGTGGAGGATTGGGGTGGTAAATTCCAATCACAGGAAATATCAGCAATAACAGGTATGGGTATTCCCGAATTACTTGAGAAAGTACTCCTTGAATCAGAATTGCTTGAGTTAAAAGCTAATCCTGAGAAATCTGCTAAAGGAACTGTTATTGAAGCTTCACTTGATAAAGGACGTGGATATGTTACTACTGTTCTTGTTCAGGATGGGACTCTAAATAAAGGTGATATTATTTTGGCTGGTCCTGTATCAGGTAAAGTAAAAGCTATGTTCAACGAGAGTAATGAACCTATTACCAGTGTTGGTCCATCAGGTCCTGTTCTTATACTTGGATTAAATGCTGCACCTCAAGCGGGTGATGTTTTTAATGGTATGAAAGATGAAAAAGAAGCAAAAATATTGGCTTCCAAACGTCAACAATTAATACGTGAGCAAGGTTTGAGAACACAAAAACACGTTACTCTTGATGAAATTGGCCGTAGAATTGCGATTGGAGACTTTAAGGAAATCAACATTATTGTTAAAGGTGATGTGGATGGTTCAATTGAAGCACTTACCGATTCATTGATTAAACTATCAACTACCGAAGTACAGGTTAATGTTATCCATAAAGCTGTTGGTGCCATTTCAGAATCAGATGTTATGTTAGCATCGGCATCCGATGCTATTATTGTTGGATTCCAGGTTCGACCATCTGTTCAAGCCCGGAAACGTGCTGAAAAAGAACAAATTGACATTCGCTTATATTCAATTATCTATCAAGCTACTGAAGAACTTGAGACTGCTATTAAAGGCATGCTTACTCCTAAAACCAAGGAAAAGATTGTATGCAATATTGAAGTTCGTGAAACCTTTAGGATTACTAAGGTCGGAACTATTGCAGGTTGTTATGTACTTGATGGTAAAGTAAATCGTAATACTAAGATCAGAGTTATCCGCGATGGTATTGTAGTGTATACAGGACTCCTTGGATCACTCAAACGCTTTAAAGATGATGTTAAAGAAGTTGCATCAGGTTACGAATGTGGGTTGAATATCGAAAATTTTAACGATATCAAAGTAGGTGATATTGTTGAAGGTTATGAAATGGTTGAAGTTAGCAGATAGGTTGTAGGAAAGAGATGAAATTTCTCTCTACAACTTTTGTTACTTCAAAGAATAATGCGTTTGATTATCAGCTTACACAATATTTCCTAAATAATTTTCGTAAGGATTAATGAGTTTTGGTCATATCTTCGGGTACTGCTACAATGAAATTTGCCCGATTTTTAAATTCATCTTTAAGATTATCCATATCATTTTGCTCCACAGAGGCAATCGTAACTATTTTTAAACCAGGCTTATATTTGTTGAGATACCATAGGATACTTTCAAAATTATCGGAATGATATGATCCATTATAATGAATAAACAAGCTTCCTGATTCGGCATATCCAGCAATGTTATAAGCCATTGTGGCATCCTTTACAGCCTGAGCCATCGGGAGAGTTTTTGTAACGTGACCGCCCATATTTTCCATTCCTTCGAGCATACTTAGGTAGCAATTTAAAGTTGAATCGTACTCAATTGGCAAAGGTGCTATATATAATTTAGCCTGGGCTGATAGTGCGTCAAGTCCTTCAAGGCCTTGTTTGTAGACCAATGAGGCGTATCTACGCGGAATATTTGTTGCAATAAACATCAAGCCACTATCCTTTGCAAAATCAACCAAAGGTGCATAATCCGTACTATAGTTTGGCCATAGGCGGGCTTCCTTTTTATAACTCTTTGCGCTTATTTTGCCGGTTAAATACTCGTTTAATATTAATTGATTATCTGCCTCAAACATTTCAGCTCCAAGTACAATTTCACCATTTTTTTCTGTATATAGATCAACAGTTAGTTCATATTGAAGCCAATGGCAGATTGGATTATTATGCAATTCACCAAAGAATACAACATCAGCATCCATTGCATCTTTCAACAGTTTAGCATATGTTGCTTTTTTGCCATCGGCATTGAAGATTCGGTAGGCAGGTTTATCATTCTTAAATCCGGCTATTATAATAAACAGGAATATTATTGTTACAACTTTTTTCATATATTTAAAATTTTAAAACTAACTATTAATAACTTGTGAATTTTAAAGTACTATTTTGTTTTCTTTAGCTTTTCTTCATGGAACATCATGGGTAAGAGGCTTTCAATCCCACTAACAATTTTGGTTACTCCGCTTTCACCTTTCATTATAATCCTAATCTTCTTATTCTGACGCTTTTCTATTTCAGCAATCACCTGCCTGCACGATCCACATGGGGTTATGGGTTCATCACTTATAAAATGATCGGCTCTACCTGTAATTGCTAACGAAATAATAACAGCATCAGGATTTTCAGACTGAGCATGAAATATTGCAACTCTCTCAGCACACATTCCGGAAGGATATGCAGCATTTTCCTGATTACTTCCTCTAACAATTCCACCATTTTCAAACATAAGTGCAGCACCTACATGAAAATCAGAATATGGAGCATATGAACCTGATAGTGCATTTGTAGCTTCAATTACTAATTGTAAATCTTTAGAAGATAGATTTTCACCATCCTCGTATTCTTCGTAATTGATGATAATTTTCTTCTGCTTCATAATGATATTTGACAGCTAAATTAATTATTATAGCCACAGATTTACAGATTAAATTGAAAATTCGAATAATTTTCTTTGATTCTAAGACTATTTTTGTTCAATTAACTCACACCATACAAAACCTTCTGATTTTTTTACAAATAATTTAGTTTATTAGGAAAAAGCTATCGGAACACTTTTGCAGGCATATTATCATCCTTTTTTCTGCCGAATAATAATAAAGAATAGAAGAATGAGAACAGTGTAACTCCTGCCTGGGTTTCTAAAGTATCATCTGAAAACATTGAAATGAACATAATTAGGAAGAATATTCCGAAATAATAATCCTTAAAACCTGATAATACAATTGCAGGATAAAATATGCCAACAACGAATACAATAAACCCAAATAAACCCAGAACAACAAAAATACCAAGGAACTGGTTATGAGCATGGTATCTATATCTTGATTCAAGAGCTGAATTCATATCGTTAAATTGCTCATTAAATGCAACTTCCAGGTCACCAGTGCCCACACCATAAAGGAAGTCTTGTTTAATAATATTAATTGCCGCTTTAATATATTCTATCCTCTGCATCATCGAACTTCCACTAGGGTTCCCGGTTATCTGAAATACTTCATATCCCTTTATCATTTTTAATATCCTCGTTCGCAAACCAGGTGAATGAACATAATTATAATTGGCCAATCCCTGTTCAATCATTAGTATATCCTCATCATTTAGTGCTTTAACCCCTTCAGCGTCTTTTCGAAGATCTTTTGATGTTAAATATCTAATTAGAGTTGTTTTAATACCCTTACTCTCAGGTGTACTGCCATCAAATTTAATGGAACTACGCTTATTCCATTCACTTTTCAATTCTTTGTAACACACATAAAGACCTACATATTTACCATCTTCGATTTCCGAATAAGTGCTATCATGATGATATGGATTACCCTGAGCTGTGTACTTATCCAATTCACTAAACTCAATTTCAGGAGCTGTAGTTGCATCAATTATTATATTGCTAACATGCCAAAAGAAAAATAATGGCAGGATTATTACCAATAGCATTAAAGTTGATCGCTGCCAAATATGTATTGTATTAAATAAGAGCATAAGCAAATATCCAACACCTACAATAATAACGATAACAATACTGGTTACAGATTCAATTAAAAACAAAAATGTTAAAAACCACAATGCCATTGATGCAAAACTTATGGTTTGCCATACACGAAATTTTGTTTCATGAAATATAAAATATATCATTATAAAAAATGCAAAGCTTACATTTAGGCTAAGTCGTATTGGAGAAATGAGCGGAGATATTGCTCTTATATCAACATATTGATTTGTGAGATAAATAAATGCACTAATTAATGTGCTTACTAAAACTGCTAAAGAATACACAATAAGCAATGAAGTAAGTTTCTTGGAATTAATTTTTTCCATTGTGACTATTATTACGGGTAATAATATCAAAGGGAGCTTTACTCTTAAATCTTTAACAGCATAACCAAAATCAGAAGTATACAACAGTCCAACTATATGGACAATATAAATCAAACTAAAAACCATTGCTGGCTTATTCTTGAAAAACAATACAAACTTATCTATCAGGTTATTATAAGCGAGCGAAATTATATATCCCATAAGATGGATTGATCCAGTAAAAAAACCTCCTAATTTAAAAAATCGATAGCTAACACTAAAGGAAAAACCCGACCAAAGCCAAAGTCCAAGTAGCATAAACTCAGTTATGCTCATAGTAAACTTAGATAATGGGATACTCGCAGCTAATAACATAAGTGTTATAGTATATGCTCCCGAGTGTATATTTGTACCTGAATTTACCATTTGAAATGGGTCGCTATTTATTCAACTCTACTTTTTATTTGTCCCATCAAGAATGGATGAATAAAGTTGCTGGTTGTTAATTATTTTTATTGCTTCTAATATCTCAGGATCACCTACAAGCGAAGATTCTATTTTTCCTTTTTGAAAATAGTATCTGGTAACAATCTCAACTTTTAGCATTTCTTCTATTTCCGATCTGTTTTTATCGATATCCTTTTTCTTCTCTTTAATAATATCTTCCTCAAGTTTCGCAAGAACATCTTTTAGTGCATCTTTATAATCCTCACGCTCAGCACTTTTTTTAAGATTATCAAGAAGTACCTCAGTTTCGGTTTTATAATCGAAGCTATTATTTTCCACATATGTTTTAAAATCATTAAAAATGGAATCCGAAATTACAAACTCCTTCGGTGATGCTATTGAATCATTATTTAAAACAAACTCATTGGTAAACTTGAAAAGGTAATTTTGAGCATATAAATCGCCACTTATCTGACTAAATCTTCGTCCGTTAATATTAATATCAGGCTCAATACCTCCCTTATCCAAAACAATTCTGCCTCCTGCCGTTTTAAACGCAACTAACATTGAGTCGGGGATATTACTTAGACTATCTGATTTTTTTTCATGAAAATAATCAATTGCCTGAATACATCTACCACTGGGGATATAATACTTTGCAACGGTTAATTTCATTTTTGAATTATAAGGTAATTCCAGTATATTTTGAACCAAACCCTTTCCAAATGTTTTTTCACCAACCACTACTCCCCTATCAAGATCCTGGATTGCGCCAGCAACAATTTCGGAAGCCGAAGCACTATTATTATTTACCAGAACTACCAACGGTATTTTAGTATCAATACCTGTATTTCTTGTGCGGTGAACAGATGTATTACTGCTTACCTTTCCCTTGGTTGTAACTATTAACTTGTTTTTTGGAACGAAAATATTTACAATATCGACGGCCTCATTCAATAGGCCTCCACCATTTCCTCTAAGATCCAGTATAATACCCTTTAACTCATTTTCAGAAGCTAAACTATTGAAAGCATTTTTTACCTCATTTGCTGATTGCGGATTAAATTGCAATAGGTTTATATATCCCACATCTTTACTAACCATTCCAAAATAAGGGATATTTGGAATTTTTATTTTCTCTCTAACTATCTCAAAATCCTGAAGGGTTGAATCACCATATCGCTTTATTGATAGAATAATTGAAGTTCCAGGAGTTCCTTTAAGTTTATCACTAACATCGGAGCTTGATTTCTTCTCAGCCGATTCGCCATTAATTTCATAAATAATATCTCCAGCCTTTAATCCTACCTTTTGAGCAGGAAATCCTTCGTAAGGCTCGGAAATTACAACATAGTCTCCTTGCTTTTGAATTAAAGCTCCGATCCCGCCATATTCACCCTTGGTCATTAGCTCAAAATCCTCACGTCTTGATTCGGGAACATATACTGTATATGGATCTAATTTTTCAAGCAATGCATCAATGGCTATAGTATTTAGCTCACCTGGATTTATATCGTCGGCATAGTTTAAGTTCAACTGTCGCAGAATATCTGCATAAATTTCAAGGTTTTTTGATAATTCAAAATTATTTTGATCTTGAGAATAAATATTAATGAAGCTGAAGGTAGCAATCATTATAAACAAGAACTTAATAAATATTTTTTTTGTCATACTTTTTAGTTTTAGGGAACGGGATCGTAACCACTGCCTCCCCATGGGTTACAGGATGCGATCCGCTTGATCGATAGTTTTCCGCCTTTAAATGGACCATGTTTTTTAATAGCATCAACGCTGTAATGTGAACATGTGGGCGTATATCTGCATGAACGTCCAATAAAAGGAGATAGTGTATATTGGTATATTCGAATTAAAAAAATGAAGAAACCACCTAATAATCTACGCATCCTTATCAATTAAGCGGTGCAAAATTAGAATTAATTTCCGTTCCATCTCTGAATAGGGAACAATAGTTTTACCAACATATACCAAACCTAACAACAATTGCTCATTGTGTCTATCTATATATTCATCCCATATCATATGCTTATTTATACGATAGGATTCGCGTATTAATCTTTTTATCTTATTTCGTTTAACAGCTGACTTAAAATTTTTCTTAGATACTGATATAATAATTTGAACAGGAGGTTCTTCATTTTTTTCAACAATTAAATAAGATACTCGGAAAGGATGTATAAAAAAAGAAGAACCCTCAGAAAATAATTTTCCAATTAGTATTTTGCTATGTAGTCGCTCTGACTTTTTAAATGTAAATCTCAAAATATTATGATACTAATAATAATGAAACGATGCCATTATCCAATTTTTTTATCCCACAAAGCAATACATTCCCATTTATATGGCCTATCGTATTGGTTTGTTGAGCAACTGAAATAAACCACATCAAGCTTAACACAAGTATATTAATGACTTTTGAATATCTAAAAAGCATAATAACCAATGTGAGCACAAATATAAAAAAGAATACCGCAAACGTTTTAGTTAATAAGCGGGGTAAATATTTGTCGCAAAAATAGAGTTATAATTCTGTAGACCAACAATTTTTGCGCTTATTATTGATATAAATATTAATTTCGATGCCTCTAATACACCTACAATGAATAAGAAACCTCGATTAAGTTTTTGGCAGATTTGGAACATGAGTTTTGGGTTCCTTGGTATCCAATTTGGATTCGCATTACAAAACGCTAATGCTTCAAGTATTTTATTAACCTTTGGAGCCGATGTGCACCACTTAAGCTGGTTTTGGCTTGTTGCACCGATAACCGGAATGATTGTTCAACCAATTATTGGTTATTTTAGTGATAAAACTTGGAATAGACTAGGAAGACGGCGCCCCTATTTCCTAGCAGGTGCTATCCTAACAAGTACCGCCCTTATCCTGATGCCCAATGCACCCCACCTTGCCACCATGATTGCCCCGATGTTTATTGGTGGTGGGATGCTAATGATTATGGATGCTTCCATTAACATTAGCATGGAACCTTTTAGAGCATTAGTTGCTGACAAACTACCTGAAGAGCAGCATGCTCTTGGCTTTTCTATGCAAACTTTACTTATTGGTATTGGAGCAGTTGTTGGTTCATGGTTACCCTATATGTTGGGTAATTGGTTTGGCGTTTCAAAAGAAGCTGCAAGCGGACTTGTGCCTGATAACGTTACCTATTCATTTTATTTTGGTGCCTTTGTACTCATAACATCAATAATATGGACCATAGTTTCAACTAAGGAATATCCTCCAGAGTATTACGATGAAGAAACAGAAGAAGAAGAATTAAAAAATGAAAAGTTCAGGATACCACCAAAAATGTGGCAATTACTATTGGTTCAGTTTTTCTCATGGTTTGCACTTTTCTCAATGTGGGTTTATACAACGCCTACAGTTGCGGAACATTTTTTCGGCACAACCGACCCCAATTCTGTTGACTTTAAAGAAGCAGCTAATTGGGTAGGAATACTTTTTGGTGTTTATAATGGAGTGTCAGCCATGATAGCATTATCCTTGCCAAGAATTGCTGCAAAAATTGGACGTAAATACACGCATATGATTGCGTTAACACTTGGTGGACTTTCTTTCCTTTCCTTTGCAATAATTCCAAATTATCAACTTTTAATAATACCTATGATTGGAATTGGAATAGCATGGGGAAGTATACTTGCAATGCCATATGCAATGCTTGCAAACTCCATCCCGGCAAAAAAAATGGGTATGTTCATGGGACTTTTCAATATGTCGATTACAATTCCACAGATAATTAATGGTGTTTTCGGGGGTCTTATCTTAAAATACGTATTTGGAGGAGATTCAATCCTATCCATTTATATGGCAGGTGTACTCATGATACTAGGTGCCGTTAGCACGCTGTTTATTAAAGATGAACTATAAATCACACGAAGAATGACAAAAAATACTTTTAAAGCCGTTGTATTTGATCTTGATGGTGTTATAACCAAAACTGCTACTACTCATAGTAGAGCATGGAAAAAAATGTTCGATGATTACCTCCTTGGTCATAGCAATGAAAACAATGTTGAGTTTGTTGAATTTACATCGGATGATTATCTTACATATGTTGATGGCAAACCCAGATACGAAGGTGTAAAGTCTTTTTTAAATTCAAGAAACATTAGCTTACCTTTTGGTAGCCCCGAAGATAACCCTGAGTTAACAACAGTATGTGGATTAGGCAACAGAAAAAACGAAGCATTCAATGAGGTTCTTGTAGCTGAGGGAGTTGAAGTTTATCCTTCAACAGTTAAGTTATTGGAGCAGCTTAAAAAAGATAATATTCGCATCGGTGTTGCCTCTTCAAGTAAAAATGCAAAATCAGTTCTTGAGGCAGCCGGACTAATGCATTTTATTGAAACAAGAGTTGATGGAGTTGTTAGTGCTGAGATCGGTTTAAACGGAAAACCAGCTCCGGATATTTTCTTAACGGCAGCCAGTAATCTTGGAGTTGATCCAAACCTTACTATTGTTGTGGAAGATGCCGTTTCAGGAGTACAGGCTGGGAAAAACGGAAATTTTGGATTAGTACTTGGCCTTGCCCGAGAAGAAAACAATGAAGCACTTAAAGCAGCTGGTGCCGATATTGTTGTTAATGACTTAGAAGAAATAACTTTAGATGAAATTAATGATTGGTTTAAAACTGGTATTGATGATGACAACTGGAAGCTAACTTATAACGACTACGTTCCTGCAAAGGAAAAATCGAGAGAAGCATTACTTTCTGTAGGGAATGGTTATACCGGAACGCGTGGAGCCATGGAGGAAACTTCTTCTTGCGAAACAAACAACCCTGGAACATACATAGCCGGACTATATAATCGTCTGATTACAAAAGTAGCTGGTAAAGATATTGAGAACGAAGATTTTGTTTCTGCCCCAAATTGGCTTTCAATAAGTTTCAAAATTGATGATGAACCTTGGTTCGATCCAAATAATACAACTATTGATCAGGTTATTCGAAGCCTTGATTTTAGAACTGGATTATTAACCCGCAGTATGATTATTAGTGATTCTGAAAATAATAGAACAAAAATTGAATCTCAACGAATTGCCAGTATGGCAAATCCTCATCAGGCAGCAATAAAATATTGTATTACACCACTAAACTATTCTGGTAGTTTGAGTATTTCAAGCAAACTTGACGGCACAATTAAAAACGAAGGTGTAAATAGGTATAAAGCACTAAACTCACAACATCTGGAAGCAGTTAATCAGGGAGGTGAATATAATATTTCATGGTTAAAAGTTAGAACAATACAATCTAAAATCGAAGTATTTCTGGCGGCAAAACTAATTCTTGATGGCGCAAGTAATGGGGCATCTAAGAATTACGGCGTTAGTACAGATGAAGGAATAGCATACACATACATCGATCAGCAAGCAGTAGAAGGGAAAACAATTACCATTGAGAAACTTGTGACTATTTATGATAGCAACAATATTAAAGGTGATATCGAAAAAAAGTCTTTTGATGAACTTGAAAGAATGTTGTCATTTGATCAAATTTTTGAAGAAAGTAAAGTAGCATGGGATACAATCTGGAAAAAAGTTGATATAAAATTAACTGGTGACAGGATAGCTCAGAAGATGTTGCGTTTGCACATTTATCATTTGATGGTTAGCGCATCACCTCACAATAAAACAATTGACGCAGGTATTACGGCTCGTGGATTACATGGCGAAGCCTATCGTGGGCATATATTTTGGGATGAATTATTCATACTTCCATTTTATGATATTCATTTCCCGGCAACGGCTAAATCGATGCTAATGTATCGTTATCGGCGACTTGAAAAAGCTCGTGAGTATGCAAATGAATTTGGCTATCGAGGTGCTATGTTTCCATGGCAAAGTGGTAGCGATGGAAGGGAAGAAACTCAAATTCTACACCTAAACCCGGTAAGTGGTAAATGGGGCGACGACTATAGTTCACTCCAGCGGCATGTTTCACTGGCAATAGCATATAATATTTGGCAATACTTCCATATAACCAATGATATTGAGTTTATGGATTC
Organism: Bacteroidota bacterium; assembly: GCA_013203805.1. Classification (GTDB taxonomy): domain Bacteria; phylum Bacteroidota; class Bacteroidia; order Bacteroidales; family F082. The sequence continues at coordinate 10,900 of JABMPH010000356.1, forward strand.
TTATGGCGCTGAAATGTATTTGGAAATATGTCGTTTTTGGGAAAGCAAAGCTGAATACAATAAAGATACTAAGAGATACAGTATTGATAAAGTAATGGGTCCCGATGAGTTCCACGAAAGTTATCCAAATGCAACAGAAGGTGGCATCCGCGACAATGCTTATACTAATATAATGACAGCATGGATGTTTAGTAAAGCTCCTGTTATCCTTGATAGCTTGAGTGAATCTTCGAAAAAAGAATTAGCAAACAAGATTAATTTCGAAGATACTGAGCTTATTAATTGGCTTGATATCCAATCGAAACTTAACTTAGTAATTAATGAAGAAGGAATAATTTCACAATATGATGGATACTTTGACCTAAAGGAACTTGATTGGGATTACTACAGAAACAGTTACCCTGATATTCATCGATTGGATAGAATACTTAAAGCTGAAGGCAAATCGGCAGATGACTATAAAGTAGCAAAACAGGCTGATACTTTGATGACATATTACAATCTCGAAGACAAAGAAATCAATGATATTATTTCCAATTTAAATTATAAACTTCCAGATGATTATTTAAAGAAAAATCTAAATTACTACTTACAAAGAACTTCACACGGATCAACTTTAAGCCGAGTTGTTCATTCGCAACTTGCTAATATTATTAACGACAAACAACTTAGCTGGGATCTTTATATTGATTCATTAACATCTGATTATAACGATATACAAGGTGGTACAACAGCCGAAGGAATTCATGCTGGAGTAATGGCAGGAACAGTGATGATAGCCATCTCAAATTTTGGTGGAATTGACCTAAGAGGTGAAATATTGAAAGTTGAACCAAATATGCCCGATCATTGGAAAGAGTTGAAATTTTCTCTCACTTTTAAAGGAATTAATTTCAGTTTCGCAATCACAAAAACTTGTGTAGAAGTTGTTACTGATACAGATACTAATTTAATAGTATTTGGAAAGAAACGTATAATCGAAAAAAATGAAATATTTACTTTTGAAATTGATAGTTAGAAACTGTTACAAACATAGCGATTGATTGTCCTCCTGAGTGTAAGCGAAGGAACTCAACTAAAAATTTTTAGTATCTAGATCTTTCACTTCGCAAGCTTCGCTCAAGATGACAAAAAAAATAAACTGATAACAACAAATGACCAATTATCTAAATAATCAATAAACCAAAAATCATGCTCGAAGACGTATTATTAATAGCACAAAAACACCGCGATGCGGCTGACATAATTACAAATGAAATTTTAAGGCAAAAAAAGGACAAACTTACGGTTGCCATTTCTGGAGAATCAGGTTCTGGCAAATCAGAACTAACGCATGTAATCGCTAAAAATCTGCGCAAGCATGGAATATTTGCTAAGCCAATCCATATTGATAATTTTTACAATACCCTACCCCTCGAACGTGCTCGATGGCGTGAAACAAATGGAGTTGAAAATGTTGTTGGATTAGGTGAATATCAATGGGATAAAATATATAGGGTAATTGATGATTTTAAAAATAACAGGAAATCATCAATGCCTTGTGTTGATTTGGTAACTGAACAAATTGATGAACTTACCACAGATTTTAATGGTATTGATATGCTTATAATTGATGGACTTTATGCTATAAATACTGATGGTGTTGACATAAAAGTACTTATTGAATTAACATACCACGAAACTAAAAAAGCTCAATCTGATAGAGGCAAAGAACCCGATAATCCATTGAGATGGAGAGTATTAGAACAGGAACACAAAACAGTTCAATCGATTAAAGACAAAGCAACCATCAAGGTTAATAAAGATTATATGGTTATTCTTTAGTTCCCGGGACTACTGTATTTCGTTAAACAGCTTTAATGTATTGAACAATTAGGCTTTTCATCCTCTATCAGTAACCATCAAAATACTTCTGCCAAATTGACTGTAATATATACTTGGCCTGCCTTTTGATATTGCAGTTTTGCAAATTGAATTTGAAAGCAATAAAACTATTAAAAAATGAGTGAAGAGAATATAGAAGACGTAACTTTCGAAAATAACGATGATAAAGCTTTAAATGAAGAGGTAGAAGAAACAATTTCCAACGAAAAACCTCAGAAAAAAAGCCGAAAACTAAAGCTTGAGAAAAAACTTGAAGAGGCAAACGAAAAATACAACGAAATAAATGACAAGTATTTGCGTCTGTATTCAGAATTTGATAATTACCGAAAAAGAACAAATAAAGAGCGCCTAGATCTACTAAAAAGTGCATCGCAAGAAGTTATTATCGACATGCTACCAGTTCTTGACGATTTTGATCGTGCATTAAAGGCCATGGATGACCAGGGAGTTGATGCTGAAACGAAAATGGGTCTTGAGTTAATTTACAATAAGTTCAATGGTGTTCTTACACAAAAGGGTTTAGAACCAATGAATTCTATTGGCAAAGATTTTGATACGGATTACCATGAGGCAATTACCAATATCCCTGCACCGTCTGATGATTTGGTAGGTAAGGTAGTTGATGTTATTGAAAGAGGATATTTATTGAATGGCAAAATAATACGATTTGCCAAGGTTGTAGTTGGTAGCTAGCCTTTAGAACACGAAATTGAAATATTGAAAAATAGTTATGAGTAAAAAAGATTATTACGATGTATTGGGGGTTGGAAAAAGCGCCTCTGTTGAGGAGATAAAGAAGGCATATCGTAAGATGGCGATAAAGTATCATCCGGATAAAAACCCGGATAATGCGGAAGCCGAAGAAATGTTCAAGGAAGCTGCCGAAGCTTATGAAATACTAAGCAACCAGGATAAAAGATCGCGTTACGATCAATTCGGACATGATGGAATGCGAGGTGGTGGAATGGGTGGCAGTCATATGTCGATGGACGATATATTTAGTCATTTCGGTGATATTTTCGGGGGAGCATTTGGCGGGGGTGGCGGCTTCGGTGGTCAATCCAGCAGAAGACGTGTTAACAGAGGCTCTAATCTTAGAGTTAAAGTAAAACTTTCGTTAGCCGATGTTGCCCATGGAGTTGAAAAGAAAATTAAGCTTAATAAATATATTGGCTGTGATTCTTGCAATGGTTCGGGTTCCGAAAGAGGTAGCTCAGCTTCAACTTGCCCTACTTGTCATGGTCAGGGACAAGTATCAAGAATTACAAATACCTTTCTTGGTCAAATGCAAACTGCTTCAACATGTCCGCAATGTGGTGGTAGTGGCGAACAAATAACCAATAAATGTAACGAATGCCACGGAAATGGTATTGTTAAAGGCGAAGAAGTTGTTAGCATAAATATACCGGCCGGTGTTGCCGATGGTATGCAATTATCAGTTGGCGGTAAGGGAAATGCCGGAGCACGTGGTGGTGTTCCCGGAGATTTGATCGTATTAATTGAAGAGAAAGAAGATCCAAATTTAGTGCGTGATGGCAATAATTTACTTTACGATTTATATGTTAACTTTGCGGATGCTGCTCTTGGTACAACAAGCGAAATTCCAACAATTGACAGTAAAGCCAGAATTAAAATAGACCCAGGAACCCAGGGAGGTAAAGTATTGCGATTAAAAGGAAAAGGGATACCTGACGTAAATGGTTATGGAAGGGGCGACTTACTTGTAAATGTTAACATTTGGACACCTCGTGATCTTTCAAAAGAAGAAACAGCAATGATGGAAACATTGAGAGATTCCAAAAACTTCAAACCAAATCCTACTGCAAAAGACAAAAGTTATTTTGATAGAATGAGAGAATTTTTCTCTTGATTATCTAATATTTTGCTCTTTAGGATAAACAGTCCATTCAAAGTTAGGAGCTATGGAACTATACCATTTTAATTGATTAAGATCTTGTTACATAAAAAAAAACAGAGGTATAAGTTACATACTTTAAAAGTATAGAGATAGTAAGTTTTAACATTTTTTTATACTACTTGTTTTTGAAGATGTTACATTTGCACCATTAAATCTTACAACTAATTCCAAACTATGGATAATAATATTGCTCTCCAGGCAATCAATGTATCGAAGAGCTATGCAAACCATAAAGCTCTTAATAAAGTTAGCATTGAAGTTCCATCCCAAAGTATTTTTGGACTACTTGGCCCAAATGGAGCTGGTAAAACAACTCTTATTCGAATCATTAACCTTATCTCAGTAATGGATGAGGGTAGGATATTACTCAATGGCCGTAACATCAGTACAAAAGATATTGCGAATATTGGCTACCTGCCTGAAGAAAGAGGCCTTTATAAGAAAATGAAAGTTGGCGAACAAGCTGTTTATCTTGCTCAACTAAAAGGGATGTCGAGAAGTGATGCCATGAAGCAACTTAAAATATGGTTCGAGAAATACGAAATAGGCTCATGGTGGAACAAAAAAGTTGAAGAACTTTCAAAAGGTATGGCTCAAAAAGTTCAGTTTATCGTTACCGTATTGCACAAGCCTGATCTGCTTATTTTTGATGAACCTTTTAGTGGATTTGATCCGATAAATGTGAATCTTCTTAAAGATGAAATCCTTCAACTACGCAATAATGGGGCTACAATTATTTTCTCAACCCATAATATGGCATCGGTGGAAGAGCTATGTGATAATATTGCTCTGATACATAATAGCCAAACTGTACTATCGGGAAAAATCCATGAAATAAAAGATAGTTACAAATCAAATATTTTTGAAGTAGCTTATAAGTCTTTAAACGAAATTAGGTTCTCAAATAATAATTATACTATCAACGAAAGTAAGGAAATCCGAAATATCCATTATTCAACAATTAAAATGAACAATGGATCTACTTCAAATGAACTTCTACAACAGATTATACCTCAAGCAGAAATAATATCTTTCAAAGAAATACTTCCATCAATAAATGATATTTTCATACAAGAAGTTAGTTCATAAATGAACATTCTTAATTTATATAACAATTGAACAATCGAACAATTGAAACAAATAACAGATGAACAAAATCTTCCTCATAATACAGCGCGAATATCTTTCAAGGGTAAAAAAAAGATCGTTTATTGTAATGACTATTATTGGTCCGGTACTAATGGCTGCAATGATTATACTCCCGGCTTACCTAGCCGATTGGAGTCAGGCTACCGATAAACGAATTGCCGTATTAGATGAAACCGGTTGGTTTTTAGAAAAATTTAAGGAAGAGGATAATCTAACTTTCTATTATGTTTTCGGCAATCTTGACGAAGAAAAGGAAAATGCTCTTTCAAAAAATGGAGATTTATTACTTTATATACCTCGAACCGAGTTAAATATACCTGTAAATTCAGAACTCTATTCATTGAAACAACCAGGCCTTAATGTAACATCCTACATTAAATCGGTAATGAAACAAATTGTTGAAAATAAAAAGTTACTCGCATCTGGTATCGATCCGGAAATAATAAAATCAGCAAAAGTCAATATTAACTTACAAACCATTAAAGTTGAAGAAGATGGAATTGAGAAAAAAAGCAATACTGAAGTTGAAGTAGGTCTTGCAATATTCTCTGGCATAATGATTTACTTCTTTATTTTCATGTTTGGCGTACAGGTGCTTAAGGGTGTTATGGAAGAAAAATCGAACCGGATAGTAGAGGTTATAATTTCTTCTGTAAAACCATTTCAGTTAATGCTTGGTAAAATATTTGGTGTGGCTTTGGTAGGATTAACACAGTTTTTGCTTTGGATAATTCTTACACTTATAATTGTTGGGATATTCCAGTCGGGGGCATTTACCGACAGCAGCTCGGCAATGGATATGTTGGGTAACAGCGATGTTCTTAAGAATGCGGGAAAAGGTGGTATTGATCCAATGATAATGGTAAATGAAGTAATTGGTGGTATTAACATCAAGGTAATGATTTTTAGTTTTATTTTTTATTTCCTTGGTGGATATCTGCTCTACTCCTCACTTTTTGCTGCCATAGGTGGTGCAATCGATCATGATACCGATAGTCAGCAATTTATGCTTCCAGTTTCCATTCCACTTATATTTTCGATTGCACTTTCGGGTGTTATTGTAAATCAACCCGACAGCACATTAGCTATATGGATGTCGATGATACCATTTACTTCACCAATTACCATGATGATGCGTATTCCATTTGGAGTACCAATGTGGCAGATATACGTATCGATGGGATTACTTGTTATTGGTTTTATTTTCACTACATGGATAGCTGGAAAAATTTATAAAACCGGAATATTAATGTATGGGCAAAAAGTTAGCTACCCTATTATTTGGAAATGGCTTACTAAGAAATATTAATCCTTAATTTTCTTCAAGTAAAACAGCTGCTTTTTATTAACTTTCATGTCGGATATGGTTACGGTTAGTAAACTATCCTTCATAATTTCATAAACGATTTTTTCCGGAAATTCATTTTCGGGGTTAATAAAAGTCCAACTTTTCTTCGAAGCCTGAACAAGCAAGAAATCAACATGCATTTTTTCATCACCGATAAAAACTCGATAATAAATCGAATCCTCCTCCTTTAGTATAGATAGCGATTCGTAAAAAGCTGTATCAGCACCATTCAAACTAAAACCTTCTCCTTGCAATAGACTATCATTAATAGTTCGCCAGTTTTCGCTGAATTTCACCCCCTTATATGATTCCCATCTACCCGATAGTGCCTTAATATCCTGAATAATTTCTGATGAATTTGGATTATAACATGAGCTCAAAAAAAGTAATAATAACAAATTCAAAAACAATGGTTTCGTGAATGAATCGTTCATATTAATATGTATTAATAAAAGTGCCGAAAGTTAATTAAAATCAATTTGCTAATTCTCAAATATTATTCTATTTTTGCAGGCTCAAAAAAATGAAGTAAATAATTAATAATTAAGATCAAATGCAGAATAGAGGAGCTATTAAGTTTTTTGCCATTGCTTTTGCATTAGTTTGTCTTTATCAACTTAGTTTTACATTTGTAACTAGCAGAGTTGAAAAGAAAGCTAAGGAATATGCGACAAACGAAATTGCCGTTCAAGAGGCCAATAAACTTGCAGGAGGAGACCAGATTCTGGAATCCTATTTAATGGATTCAATTGCTAACGCAAGACAGAATTATTACGAGGATAGTATTCAGAATGTGGTAGTTTACGACATATTAGTAACTGGGTATACTTATAAAGAATGTAAAGAAAGAGAAATCAACCTTGGTTTGGACCTTAAAGGTGGTATGAACGTTGTGCTTGAGGTATCAGTTGGTGATATAGTTAATGCCCTTTCAGGCAAGAGTCAGGATCCTGTTTTCAGACAAGCTATGACAATGGCTTATGAAAAGCAAAAAAGCAGTGGACAAGGATTTGTTGCTCTATTTGGTGAATCATTTAATGAGGTAGACCCAAATGCAAGGCTTGCTTCTATTTTCCTTTATGAATTTAAAGATAAAGGAATAACAACCAATTCCACTAACGAAGAGGTATTGGCAGTTATTAATAAAGAAGCTAATGAAGCTATCGACAGATCATACCAAATTCTGCGTACTCGTATCGACCGTTTTGGTGTAGCACAACCTAATATTCAAAAACTTGCAACAACAGGTCGCATTGCAATTGAACTTCCGGGTATCAAAGATGCTAGTCGTGTTAGAAAACTTCTACAAGGAACAGCAAAACTTGAATTCTGGGAAACCTATAACTTTTCTGATTTGTACACATATTTTGATGAAGCAAACGCTACATTAAATACTGAGGAAATTCTTGAAGAAGAGACAGCAGAAGCTGAAGCAGCAAAAGAAATTGCAGCAGATGGTTCAACTGAAAACAAAGTTGCAACTGATGGTGAAGACGAAGGTGATTCAGACACAACCGTTGCTGACAATGAGGAATCAACCAACAAATTACTCGAACAAATTGAAGCTGATACAACTGCTACTCCTGACAGCGAAATGAATTTCAAAGAATATGCTAAAAAATTTCCCCTTTATGCATATCTACAACCTTCATACGCACAGGATGAATCGGGAAGACCTTACCCAGCACAAACAGCTCGTATAGGTTATGCAGCAATTAAAGATACTGCACGAATCAACCACATGCTTAAACTCGTTAAAGATATTTTCCCTAGAGATTTAAAACTTGTATGGACAGTTAAACCAAATCCACAAACACCAGATGTACTTGAATTAATTGCTCTAAAAGCCAGTTACCGTGATGGTAGTGCTGCTTTAGGTGGTGATGTTATAGTTGATGCACGTCAGGATTACGATCAAAATGGTGGCATTGCTGTTGATATGCAGATGAACGCACAAGGAGCTAAAGTTTGGAAAAGACTTACAGGCGAAAGCATTGGTAAACAAATAGCAATTGTACTTGATAATTATGTTTATTCATTCCCAGTTGTAAACGGTGAAATACCTAGTGGTAGATCATCTATTTCAGGAGGAAGTATGGATCTAAACGAAGCTCAAGATTTAGCAAATATTCTAAAAGCAGGTAAATTACCTGCATCAGCTCACATTGTTGAGGAAGCTGTAGTTGGCCCTTCACTAGGTCGTGAGGCAGTTAGCGCTGGTATGAATTCATTCATTTTGGCCTTTATTTTGGTACTGGCATATATGATTGTTTATTATAACCGTGCTGGTTTAGTAGCCAATTTTGCACTTATAGCAAACATGTTCTTCTTGTTTGGAGTTCTTGCTTCACTTGGTGCGGTTCTTACACTTCCTGGTATGGCAGGTATCGTATTAACATTGGGTATGGCCGTTGATGCAAACGTAATTATTTACGAACGTATTAAGGAAGAGATTCGAGCAGGTAAAGGAATGCGACTAGCAATTACCGATGGTTACAAAAATGCATATTCAGCTATTATTGATGGTAACGTAACTACACTGCTAACTGGTATTGTACTTTATGTATTTGGAACAGGCCCGGTACAAGGTTTTGCTACAACGTTGATTATTGGTATCTTGAGTTCACTATTTACGGCGATCTTTATTTCAAGAATGATTTTCACCTGGATGCTTAATACAAACAAGAAGATTAACTTCTCAACAAAATTTACAGCAAATATCCTTGCTAATACAAAATTTAATTTTATTGATTGGAGGAAAAAAGCATACATTATATCAGGAGCTTTAATAATTATCAGTATTGCATCACTTGCTACAAAAGGTTTAAACTTCGGTATTGATTTTACAGGTGGTCGTACTTACGTTATAAGATTTGACAAAGATGTAAATACAGAAGAAGCCAGAAAAGCTCTAACAGTAGAGTTTGAAGGTAATGCTCCAGAGGTAAAAACATTTGGTGCTAACTCACAAATAAAAGTAACCACGAAGTATTTAATTGACGAAGACGGTATTGAAATAGATGGTATTATTCAAAATAAGCTACACAATGGTTTAAAAGGAATGTATACCGAAGAAATTAAATATTATGATTTCTCATCGGACGTTGAAGGTGAAAACAAAATGTTGGGAATTTTAAGTTCACAAAAAATTGGACCTACAATTGCATATGACATTAGAACTAAAGCCTACTTTGCTATTTTCTTCGCTCTAATAATTATCTTTATTTACATTGCTGCACGATTTAAAAAATGGCAGTTTGGATTGGCAGGTGTTGCTGCACTTTTCCATGATACTATAATAACAATGGGTCTATTCTCAATATTCTACGGAGTACTTCCATTTAGCATGGAAATCGATCAGGCATTTATTGCAGCTATCCTAACTATTATTGGTTACTCAATTAACGATACTGTAATTATCTTCGACCGTATTCGTGAAAATACTTCACTATTCCCAAAACACAGCATTAAAAGCAATATTAATACTGGACTAAACAGCACCTTAGCACGTACAATTAACACATCAGGGACAACACTAGTTGTGTTACTTGTGATCTTCATCTTTGGTGGTGAGGTTATCAGAGGATTTATCTTTGCTCTATTGATTGGTGTTCTAGTAGGTACATATTCATCACTGTTTACTGCTAGTCCAATTGCATACGATTTGCTTGGTGGCGACAAACAGGAAAAAGAAGTAGCTGAAAAAGAGGCTCGACTAAAAGCTAAAAAAAGCACTAAAAAATAAGTTTAATAATTAAACTAAACTGAGTCCCATTGCTCTGCGATGGGACTTTTTTTTGCTTTTATTAAAGATAATTGTTCATTGATTCATCGCAAATTAATAATTTTAATTATTTAGTCCTAAAACCAGTGGCAATCTTTTTTTACCTTACTTTGCAATTTATAACAATTCTAAATTAAAATATCATAACAATGAAAAAAACAATATTATTACTAACAGTTATTGCTTTTACAACTATCCTTACCAAAACAGCATCAGCACATTGCGAAGTACCTTGTGGCATTTATAACGACGAATTAAGGATTGAGCTAATTAAAGAACATATTCAAACAATTGAAAAAGCAATGAATCAAATAACCGAAATTCAGAATAGCGAAACGGTTAACTACAATCAGCTTGTACGATGGATAAATACAAAAGAAACGCATGCTACCCTGATTCAGGAAATTACCGAGCAATATTTTCTAGCTCAAAGAGTCAAATTTGCATTACTTTCTGATAAAGAGAACTATACAAAGTATATTAATCAATTAACCTATTTACATCAACTCATTGTTTTTTCAATGAAGGCAAAACAATCAACCGATTTGAAATATATTGATGATCTTAATAAATCGGTTACTAATTTTGAAATTGTATATTTTGGAAAAGAAGCTCATCGCCATGACTTAAAAGGGGAGCACAAATAATAATTCAATTTTGATGGATTGATGTTGAATAATTTATGTAATTTGGTTTTGTATATTGAATATTATTTCGGGATATAGTAGATAAACTGTTTTTGTTTATCATAATTGAGAATGAAAAAATATGGATTACAAAGAAACTATCGCATGGTTATTTAACCAACTACCTATTTATCAACGAATAGGTAAAGAAGCCTATAAACCTGACCTATCAAATACGATAGCAATTTTGGAAGCCATTGGTAATCCTGAAAAAAAAGTCGTGGCGATCCATATTGCCGGAACAAATGGCAAAGGAAGTGTTTCACATATTATAGCATCAATATTACAAGAAGCAGGTTATAAAACAGGACTTTATACTTCACCTCACTTAAAGGATTTCAGAGAGAGGATTAAGATAAACGGTGAGCTAATACCTGAAGAAAAAGTAATCCGTTTTGTTAATTCTAACAAGGATGTTTTCAGAAAAATATCTTCCTCCTTTTTTGAGATGACCGTTGGACTTGCTTTCGATTATTTTGCTAAAGAAAATGTTGACTTCGCTGTTATCGAAACAGGACTTGGAGGTCGACTCGACTCAACAAACCTTTGCGAATCCATTAATACAACAATAACAAATATTGGAATTGACCACACAGCTTTCTTGGGCGATACTCTTGAAAAGATAGCAGTTGAAAAAGCGGGAATAATAAAACCACTTATACCTGTAATTGTGGGAAAACACCAAGTGGAGACTGATCATGTTTTTATTGAAAAAGCTAAAGAACTGAGATCACCATTGGTTTTTGCAGAAGATGATATGGAACTTAGGTCATTCCTGTCGGAAGATAATAGTGTACAATCGTTTGACATGTGGTATAACAACATGAGCATTTTTACTAATTTAAAATCACCACTTCTTGGAGTATACCAAAAGGAAAACATATTAACAGCGTTGAGGACAATTGTGCATCTTAAAGAAAATAAAATTGTAGGTTTATCTTGCGATGATATAATTAACGGGATGGAAAACGTAATTTCCAATACCGGTTTTTATGGTCGTTGGCAACTACTAAGCACAAACCCAAAAACTATTTGTGATACCGGACATAATATAGATGGTATAAAAGCAATTGTTTCTCAGCTTGAGACTCTTAATTATAATCATCTTCACTTTGTAATAGGAATGGTATCTGATAAGGATATATTTAGCATTCTAACCTTATTACCAAAAAATGCAACTTACTATTTCTGTAAGCCGGATATTCCAAGAGGTTTGAATGAAGATGAATTAGCTGAATTTGGATTTAAAGCAGGTTTAAACGGGAAATCATATAACTCGGTAATGCAAGCATATCATTCTGCAAAAAACAATGCAGGAGCCAACGATTTAGTTTTTATAGGTGGAAGCACATTTGTTGTAGCTGAAGTTATATAAAATAGATTTTCCATTTACATATTAAAATCAAATTATTAAATGAGCACTTTCAATATTATTCAACTTGGCCTAATACTTATACTATTTGCATTTTTGATATATTATGTATGGTCCATTTTTTTTGGAAAGAACTATCAGCCACTAATCTGGAAACAGAAAGCCAAACAAAATTTGATATCAAAAGAGTTAATTAAGATAGAAGGAAAGTATAAAGATAAGGACCGTTTTTTTAATTTCTGGTTTCAGGTTGAACGATTAAGAGAATCAAAAATTGAAGGATCATTTGCTGAGCTTGGAGTTTACAAAGGAGATTCAGCTGCAGTGCTTCATGCCATGGATCCATCCAGAGAATTTCATTTATTCGATACATTTGAAGGGTTTCAACAAAAGGATCTTGAAAATGAAACTGGGAAAGCTGCTACATATACAACTCACAATTTCGCAGATACATCAATTGACAGAGTAAAACAAAAACTCACCTCCAATAAGTATTATTTCCATCAAGGATACTTTCCAGAAACTACTAAGGGTATTAACAATGTGGGATTTGCTCTAGTGAACATGGATGTAGATTTATACAATCCAACAAAAGCTGGCCTTGAATACTTCTTTCCAAGACTCTCTGAGGGCGGTGTAATTATTGTACACGATTATAATCCAGATTGGCTGGGCATAATGAAAGCTGTTGATGATTTTGCCAACACAATCCCCACTCCTATTGTTCCTTTAACAGATACTGATAGTAGTGTTATGTTATTTAAACCTAAGGGATTTTAGATAAGAATATTGGGAAACAGAAATTAATCCTTAAACAAAAAGGTAATCATTTAGCAACGACTATTTTTTTTACATCAACTGTTCTTCCTTCAACAATTAGTTTTACAAAATAAATACCACTTTTCAAATTGCTTGCAGATAACTTTGTTGATGTACTACTCTTCTCCAAATTTATTAAAGAAACCATTGTTCCATCGATATTATTTATCTGAAGTATAGAATTATCACTCACTGGAGGGAAGGTAAAAGTTGTACTTTCGTAAAATGGATTAGGATAATTACTTAGTTCCATATCATAACTAATTTGACTATCGATCCCCGCTGGGAAAGGCATTGGAAGTTTCAGTCCAACCGGTCGATGGTCGCTAACATTTTCGTCATAAACATAAAATCCCCCTTCAAAATAATCATCTAATCTGATAGTTTCAACAACTGAAACTTCACTGCTAAAATCGTCAAATAATTCATTTGTTATAAGTATATGATCGATATGAGATGGCCATGATGGATAGGACCAATTGTAATTACTACCCTCTGCAATACTCATATCCACGAAGTTGTAACTATCTGGATTATCGATAAACACTTGAAATACATTATTTGGAGAAGGCTCAGCAATTAAGTCATTGAGATCGCCCACAATTATTACATTTTCATTTGGATAATTATCCACAATATACTGATCAAATAGAATACTTGCATCCCATCGCCTTTTTTCTTCATCCCAATCATCATTCATATCAAGGTATCCATCACCACAACATTTATAATGATTATTGATAATAATATAATGGGTATTCATATAATCCATTTCCATCACATATGGCGATCTTGGAAATTCGCGGCTTCTGTCAGTATAAATTTCAAAAATATTCACATTCTTAATTACATAAGTTTTATAAATATATGCCAGAGCTGCATATGGATTATAGGCATATGATCCATCCCATCCATCTAAGTCCTCAACCAACTCATTAAACTTGTTGAAATCTTCAACTTCCTGAATCGCCAGTATATCAACATCAAGAGCTTCAATTATCTCTCTCACATAGTTAACTGTTGGCTGACCATTTTTAGGAAAATGTTCGATGTTCCAGGTAACTACCTCAAGTGTTGAATCCGTTCCAAAAGTAAGGTCTTCAAATTGAGCAAGCAATTTGATACTACTTATTAATATTACAAATAAAAATATTGTTCTATTCATTTTTTCCTCTATTTGCCTGTATTGTTGACTACTATTTTTTAGGATGGTACTTTATTTGCATCCCATGTATAAAATTCCTCAGCATCTGATCCATGCAAGGGCGATAGTGGACATGTCCTTCCTTACGAAAAAATGCGCTTAACTCGTGTTTGCTTATGTTAACATTCACTAATTTAAGCATATCCAGCACATCAGTATCTTTAAGATTTAAAGCTATTTTAAGTTTTCTAAAAATGATATTATTGTTTAAACGTTGTTCGGCTATTGGCTGGACTCCTTCCTTTTTACCCCGTTTAAGATTAATAAAACCGTTTAAAAATATAGATAACTCATAGTCGGGCAATTCCACATAATCAGGATCACCAGGTTTTTTAAGCCAATTACTTACTGCCGCTCTGGTTACTTGATAATCAGCTAATGAAAATATATCGATCATTTTTGAATCTTTTAGATCGAATGTATATCTAATACGGCGAATAATATCATTATTGTTTATCATATACTTGAATACAAATTTTAGATAATTTGTTCAAATTTACGATAAAACATCATCGAAAAGGTAAAAGTTAAATCTAAGTTAAGATCCAACTAAACTTATATTTCTCTTGTGGGATTTTTATTCGTTCAGAAATACGTTGCAGGCGGTTTGGCAAAGCCATTAGATAATCACGTGCTTTCTCGGCTCTATCGTTTAAGCTTGAGATATTTTCAATATCCCATTCTTTCAATAACGATTTTAAGATGTCGATATAATCATGTGTTGTATATACCATTGTGCGCTGGGCAGCATCTGAGAAATGATTAAATAATTCACTTATTTTTCCTCCGGATTCTCTTAGGTAATGCGCAGGCATTATTATTTTCTTTTTCATCATATCCTCAAATGCAAGCATCATCTCACTTGTATCCAATTCAAAAATTCGTGATGCGAAATCTTTATAAGCACTGGCATGTCGTGCTTCATCATTTGCAATAAAACCACATATTTTTGCCAATTGCTTATTACCCGAGTTTTTTGCATGTACAGCAACCCTTCGGTGAGAAAGGTTTGTAGCTGTTTCCTGAAAACTTGTGTAAATAAAACTTCTGTACGGATCGTTGGCAGTCTGAAGATCAAACCCATCGTTTATTAAATGTTGGGTTGAAGTTTCCATCTGACGCATGTTAACACGTCCACTTAAGTACAGGTATCTGTTAAGCAAGTCACCATGCCTGTTTTCTTCGGCTGTCCATGCTCTCACCCATTGTGTCCACCCGCTTCTGTTTTCCTGATCGATGCCTTCGATGTTCATCAACCATGCTTCATAGGTTGGCAATGCCTCTTCGGTTATTGTATCCCCTATTAGAACTGCCAGTAAATCGTCATCCAGCTCTTTTGCAAGGGATTGTATTTCGTTAACATCATCTATAAAATCAGGCTTCGTTGAATCGGGAAGCAAATCAGAAGGTTGCCAGTTTTCTTCAATGGGCTTTAAATAAGAGGCAATGAACTCGTCCATCGACTTTGCAACTGTATGCATTACTTCCTTACGGATATTTGATATATTCATTTTTCTGAAATTGTAATCGTGATTAGTTGTGGTAGTTGTTGAACGGCCAATTGTTATGAGGCTGATTCAACACTATTTTGCAAGTTCCAGTGCCTTTGGGAACAGAATATTATTTTCAAGATGGACATGTACATGCAAATCATCTTCAAATTGATGAAGCAGTTTAAAAGAAACCTGATAGGTATTGCACGCATCCTCAGGTAGTAAATAACTTTTCGTTATTTTGTTTATATGATCCATTGTACCACCGGCAAAATCATGTTCGGCAAACAAACGCTCAATTTCACTTGCTATTACACCTTTCGATTTAGCCCCTCCTGATGTGATAACTTCCTTGATAGCAGGGAAAAGTACCTCTTCCTCATTTTTCATGTGTTGGGTTAGCTCTTTGTTTATTTTATCAAACAAATCTGCCACTTCAATTAATTCAGGATGATGTTCACCATGAACGGAAGCGATCTTACTTGTGTAAAAAACCAATTCCGGCATTTTCGCTTTCACAAAACTATGATGGGTATTAACAATATAATCACACAAAAACCCAAGTTCCCAATCCTTAAAATTTAAGGTATGACTGATTGGTTCATTTTCGAGGTTCTGAAGTTTTTTTAACACGGTTTCCTTCTCTATTCCCTTTTCAAGACATGCTTCAGAGAGATTTTGTTTTCCCCCGCAGCAAAAATCAATGCCAGCCTCCATAAAAACAGTTGAAGCCCTGAAATCAGAAGTAACAATCTCACCTATACTTAGTTCATTTAATTGTGTATTATCCATCACGTTATATTAAGTTTTGAGTTTGCAAATATACAATATTTATCTATAAAGGACTTTAAGGTCTTTTTATATTGTATTATTATTGTATTTTTGAAATACATTTAATTAAAACAACTGTGTTTAAAAAGGAAACCGAATATGCATTACGCAGTTTGATTTATATTCAGGTTCAAAATCTGGAAAAAAAGAGACCAGGTATTATTGAAATTGCTTCAGAAATAGACGCGCCATTTCCATTCACAGCCAAAATATTACAACGATTGGTCAGGGCTGGTTTTATTGAATCAATGAAAGGGAAAAATGGTGGCTTTTATTTTAATCCAAAAAAACCAGAATTAACATTGAAGGAGGTAATTTTTTCAATTGAAGGTGAAAAAGCATACACTGGTTGCGGACTTGGATTAAGCAGCTGCGATGATACATGTCATTGCCCGATTCATAATTCGTTTTCGCTAATCAGAGAAGAAACTGACAAACTTATATCGGAAGAAACAATACAAAAGCTAGCCAAGAAAAAAACTGTTTCGGTTGATATTGTTTTAAATCGATTATAATTATTTCTGTAATATTTTGTTCTAATCAACCGATTCCCCAACAAAGTGAATAACAATTCGGTTTGCAAACCCTTTCCGGTTTATTGGATCACCTGATACTATTATAATTGCATCACCTAACTCAGCCCATTTCTTAGATATCAGCATTTGATCAATATTATTTATAAAATCGCTACCTGATTTGGGTTGCTCCATTTTAATCGGCATTATGCCATATAATAAAGACAACTGCCGCAGTCGGCTTTCTTCGGCATTAAATGCAAGTATTGGCACCTGCATCCTGTGCTGTGACAGGTATACCGCACTGCCCCCCATATTGGTCCATACAACAATGAACTTAGGGTCAATCTCTTTAACAAGAGTCTGAACACCTTTTGCAATGGCTGCAGCTCGAAATGATAGATCAGGCTTTTCCATGTCGGTTCCAGCCTTTATTGAATTCAGCTTGATATAATTATTGGTTCGAAATGCAATTTTATTCATCATCCGTACTACTTGTACCGGGTATTTTCCAACGGCTGTTTCACCGGAAAGCATAACTGCATCAGCACCATCAAATATTGCATTGGCTACATCCGATACTTCGGCGCGTGTGGGTACAGCTGACTCAATCATGCTTTGCAACATCTGGGTGGCAACAATAACTGGTCGGCCATGTTCCTGACAAAGTTTAATAATTTGTTTTTGAAGGATTGCAACCTCTGCCAGATCCATTTCAACACCCAGGTCACCACGCGCAACCATCACAGCATCGGTTTCCATGATTATAGCTTCCAGATTATCGATTGCCTGTGGTTTCTCTATTTTTGTTATAATAGGAATAAAACTATCTCTTACACTTGATAATTTTGAAAACCCTAAATCTCCTCCCGAAGTAATTATCTTTCCCGGCCTGGCTCCAAGTTCTGTTAATAGGTTTTTCAAAATGCGGATATCCTCAGCCTGCCTTACAAAACTAAGCGCTAGAAAGTCGAAATTGTGTGTTACCGCAAAATCAACACAAGCCTTGTCCTTTTCGGTTAAAGCAGATACACTAAGATTAGTATGTGGCAGATTGATACCTTTTGAACTGGAGATTGTACCTCCAATAATTACCTTGCAGAGAAGTTCATGTTTGCCATTTCTTGTTTTCAACTCAATACATTCGCATTCAATATTACCATCATCAATTAATATTTTTTCACCGATTTTAACTTCTGTGATAAATTCAGGGAGAGTGGAAGAGAAAGACAATTCATACCCCTTACTTCCGGCTATTATTTCATCACGAACAAAAACAATGCAATCATCTTCCACAACTAATACACCTCCTTCAACTACCCTACCTACTCTTATCTTTGGACCTGAAAGATCGCCCATTATTGCCACAAATATTCCTGTTCGTTTTTCTGCTTCACGGATATAGCTATAGGTTTTTTCATGTTCTTCAAATGACCCATGAGAAAAATTAATCCGAAAAACCCTAACACCTTCGTTAATCAAGGATATTATTTTATCAACCGAGCCGGTTGCCGGTCCCAGAGTTGCAATTATTTTAGTTAGCTGGAAATCGTTATTTTGCTTAGATTGCATATTATTAATATGATAGTTTTGATTTAGTGCAAATATTAATAAATAAATTCATTACTGCTAACAAATTTATCGGCAGGCACTGAAATATTTTGTCTAAAAATCAAATTCTGAAAAAAAGTTATAATCGGGGGAAGAACATTGGAGTTTGTTTCTTGTAAATTACATAATCCTCACCCAACCGTTTTTCCAGTTCAGGTTCTTCAATTTTTTTTAATTCAAGAGTATTGAGCAGTATAAATATTGGTGTAAAGATCAGAATGAGTGAAAAACTACCAATCCAAAATCCAATCCCAAAAAACAAAGAAAAAACCCCTGTCAACATTGGATTCCGTGTATAAGCATATGGACCAACACATACCAGTTCCGGGGGAGGATTAAGAGGAACTGGCGTACCTTTTACTTTTAGAAAATGTATGATCGACCAGATAATATAAAAAAGCCCAAACACCGATAATAAGATTGAAATAATTAAACTCCAAATGCCTAGGCTCAATTTTGGTAAATTCAGAATATTGTCACAATATATTGCGGCCAAAACAAATAGGGAGACAAAGGTTCCAAAAATCAATAACCCGACAGGTGTTAGAAGGGTACGCAATTTTTTAGATCCTGTTGCACTATTATAAAAAAATGAAATCCAGTTTTTTTGAATGCTCATTGGTTTAATCCTTTCAAAAATTTCAGTTTATTTTATGATTAATGAAGTATCTGTAATGTTGTAAATTTACATAAATATCACAAATAATAGCAAAAAAAAGCGCCCTGACTAGGAGCGCTTTAGTAAATAGACAATTATTTAATTTAAAACAATTACTTTTAAGATGACCTAAAAGTAACAATGATCCAGTGTGCCGACTTTAAAAACACATAATCTGGATTTACCTTTGAAGTGAATAGTAATACCTACTTCATTTTTTATTTCATTTATCAACTTGGTTTGTTTTGCAAACATATAACGTATAATTATACAAGGTTAATAAAGGTGTACTACATTTAGGGAACAAGTAAATAAACAGCGTGCATTACTAGTGCACAAATCTTGTTACGCCCTCTTTTTCTGGATATTAACACTATAAAGAATTTAAAAACCCAGATATGCTTTGTGTGTCATTTGTTAGATTAAAACGCTTCCTAAGTCGAGTACGTGCAACATTTAATGCACGAATGCTTTGCCCTGTAATTGCCGATATATCTTTTGAACTCATATCAAGGTATAAAAAGGCACACAACCTTTTTTCGTTGGTAGTAAGCTCGGGGAAATTATAGGCTAATTTTGTGAAAAACTCCTTATGTACACTTTCAAAGCGTATTTCAAATTCCTTCCATAATTGATCATTCTGTTTAAATGACATCCCACGAACAATATCGGAAACTTCTTTTTGGTTTTCTCGATTCAACTTCAACTTTAAGGTAACTAGCTTTTTTACTATTTCCTTTTCAGCTTCATGTCGCTGAATAAGTGCCATAATCCTCGTTGTCAATTCCCTATTCCGAGTTTCCAACCTTTCTTCCAGAAGTGTGTTTTCAAGGTTAATATTTCTACTTCTCTGACGTAATCTTGAGTAAAACAGTAATATAATTATTATCACTGAAAACAATAAGAAAAAAATTATCATTGTCTGATATAAAGTATTCTGGGTCTCTATTTCTTGTTGTTTTTCTTCATTCTCCAATTCTCGTGCTAATTTTATGGCATCGATTTGTTTTTTATGATCTACACTAAATATTGATTGTGATAATTTCGAATATTCTCTATAATAAAAATACGCCAACTCATACTTTTCTTGTTTATCATATATCTTACTCAGTGATGAATATATGGTTATTAGCAATTCGTCATAATCATCGTCTTTTGCCAGTTTCTCAACCAATATTAGAATACGTTCTGCAGCTTCTATTGAATCCAGATCAACCAAAATATTTGAATAAGTAATATTTGACCATATGTAAACCCTGCTAGATAGTTCCTTTGAAATAATTAATGCATCTTTAATATTTATCAAAGCATTATCATAGTCACCCGCAATTCTATACACCTCAGCAAGGTTTGACTGTATTTCAGCAGTAGCTAGTCTTTGGTTTGTTTTATTATTAAACACCATCGAATTAATGATATACTCAATTGCCTGTTGGTTGAAATATTCTATTGAATCTTCAGACACCCCAAGTTTTAATGCCCTTTCAGTAAAAACAACCCCAATGTTAACTAATGCTTTGGATATAGCATTATTATCATTTCTAGCCTTTCCTAATTCAAGATTTTTTTCGTAATACGAATAGGCCATATCAAAGTCATTATAACTAAAGTATACATTGCCTTGCATATTCATCACATCCTGAATATTAGTAGTATCATTTAACTCAGTATATAACTTTAAAGCAATATCAAGATTTTCGAAGGCTTTATGGAAGATCGCCAGATGATAATAAGTCTTTCCAAATAAACGATAAATATCGGCAAGTGACTTCTTCTTATCTAATTCCTTGGCAATATGTAAAGCTCTATTTCCCGTTTCTACAGCATCGTCAAAGTTTTCCGCTTTTTCATTTAACTCAAATAATCTAATTAAACACTCAAGCTCTACCTCATCATTATTAACAGCATGTGCCAAATTTACTGCTTGTTCCCACATTACGAAATCCTCATCAGTAACTAAATCAGGAATATCAATGCCATTTTTTAATAAAGAGTCAATCCCCAATAATTTATTTCCCTGACTAACATCAATTTGCCTATTGGTAGTATCAGTGCATCCAACAACAATAACTATCATAAATATTAAAAAATGGCTTATTATTATTCTCATATAAAAATGATCTTCATCTATGCTGTTTTGTTTACTTGCTATTAATGTCTACTAGTGACAAAAAGACATCGCAAAAAGGTGTCTTAAAAAACAATCTTTATCAAAAAAAATGCGAATAAGTAGGTTAACTAATTTTTGTAAAATGGTCAATAACTTCGGAAAATGCGATTTTAAACCACACCGTATATTTATCAGGATTGTTAACTATGTCTTCTTCAAGCCACCTGAGTTCAACATATTTCCATGCTGCTACTTCATCTGGGTTAATTATGGGGATAACATCTGAGGTACCGATAAAAACATGATCAAATTCATGTTCTGTCAATCCCTGTCCCACATCGGCATTGTATAAAAATGAGAATGCTTCACTAAATTCACAATCCATACCCATCTCCTCAACAATTCTTCTATGTGCAGCTTCTATTGTTTTTTCTCCTTGGCGTGGGTGACTGCAAACTGTATTTGTCCATAATAATGGTGAATGATACTTATGTGAGGCACGTTGTTGCAATAATAATTCCCCGTTAGTATTAAAAATAAAAACAGAAAACGCTCTGTGTAATACGGCTTTACGGTGTGCCTCCATCTTACCCATAGTTCCCATGGGCTTATCTTCTTCGTTAACAAGTATTACGTATTCTGCAGACATTTAGCTGGATTATAATTTACAGCAAAATTACTAAAATTCATATGACTGATTTTTATTGTTTTTTAAACATTTAAAAGAAAATTAAAAAACACTTGACAAATTAATTTTTTGTATTATTTTTGACCGACCGTTCAGTCATAAAAATATAAATAATGCCAAGATCAGAAGAAAAATTTAAAGAGCTACGAGAACAAAAGCGTATTATTATAATGGATGCGGCACTTGAATTATTTGCAGAGAAAGGTTTTGCTTCTACTTCAATTAGCATGATAGCAAAACATGCAAAGATATCTAAAGGGCTAATGTATAATTATTTTGATAGTAAAGAAGAGTTAATTATTTCAATTGTTCATGACGGGTTCGATAAGTTTTTAAGAGAATTTGACGCTAACAAAGATAGTGTACTTACTGATGATGAATTTGAGTATTTCATCGATAAAACTTTTGAAGTATTAAGAAACAATTTGCATTTCTGGAAACTCTACTTCATGGTAATAGCTCAACCTCAGGTATTAAAATTGGTTGATAAAAAACTAATGGAGCTAGTCATTCCTTTTATTACGGTACTTTCTGAATATTTTGCTGCTAAAGGATGTAAAAATCCAATGGCACATGCTCAATTATTTGGAGCTATGTTAGATGGTGTAAGCTTAAACTACATGATAGATCCCGATAATTTTCCCATTGAAGAAATAAAACAAATCATCAAAACCAAATTCATTTAATATACAAATCAGTAAATATGAAAACAGTAAAAATATCGGTAATAACTATTATGGTTTTTCTATTGGCAGTAACACAAATTAATGCTCAGGAATTATCTGCAAAAGATATTATTAAGAAAGCTGACGAAAAGAATCGTGGTAGAACATCAAAAGGAACAATGTCGATGACAATTATACGACCAAGTTGGGAACGTACAATAGTAATGAAAAACTGGTCGAAGGGCGATGATAATTTCTTGATTTACATCACAGAGCCCGCAAAAGAAAAAGGTCAGGTATTCCTAAAAGTTGGGAAAGAGATGTGGAATTATGTGCCAACCATTTCGCGAATGATTAAAATTCCTCCATCAATGATGATGCAATCGTGGATGGGTTCCGATTTCACCAATGACGATTTGGTAAAGCAATCGTCGATAGTGGTTGATTATAAACACACATTGTTGGGAGAAGAGGTAGTTAATGAACAAAACTGTTATAAACTGGAATTAATACCACTACCCGATGCTCCCGTTGTTTGGGGTAAAATTATTGCTTGGGTAACTGTGGATGGATTCAATGTTTGGAAGAATGAATACTATGATGAAGATGGTTTTCTTCAAAATATTGAAAATGGTTATAACCTTAAAAAAATGGGAGACAGAATTATACCTACCAAATTTGAGATGATTCCAGTTGATGAGGAGGGTAAAAAAACGGTTATGGAAATTCTGGATGTAGAGTATAATGCTGAAATAAAAGACAGTTTTTTCAGCAAGCAGAATATGAAAAAAGTAAGATAGTGAACAATGCTTAAGTATATTAAAATAGCATGGCGTAACTTATGGCGTAATACTCGAAGAACATTGATAACATCAGCTTCAGTTTTCTTCGGCGTTTTCTTTGCTATTATGATGACTTCTGTTCAAAAGGGATCATTCGAGAATATGATCAGCAATATGGCCAAATTTTATTCGGGGTATATTCAAATTCAGGAAGTCGAATTCAAAGAATCACCGGGTGTAAATAATAGTTTTGTAATTAGCGATAAACTTCAAAATGCTATCAACGATAATCCCAACATAACCTCTTCAACTAAAAGAGTTGAAACATTTGCATTGGCATCAAACGAAGACAAGAGTTATCCTTCATTCGTAATAGGAATTGAACCTGAAAAAGAAAATTCAAAATCAGGATTAAGTAATTACATAAAAGATGGCACATACATAGAGGATGGTTCAAACGAACTACTTGTTGGTAAAGTACTCGCTCAAAATCTAAATATTGAAGTTGGAGATTCACTTATTTTACTTGGTCAGGGTTATCATGGAGTAAGTGCTGTTGGTATTTACAGGGTTGCCGGATTACTCGATTTTCCTCTTCCTGATCTAAGTAAACAAATTATTTATATGGACTTGGCAGTTGCTCAGGAATTTGCTTCCATCACAGGAAAGATTACATCAAATGTAATTATGGTTGAAAATACTGATGTGATAAATAAGGTAATCTTCAATTTAAAGCCACATATTGAAAATGATATTGTTATTTATTCATGGCAAGATCTTATGCCCGAATTATTAAACCTTATTGAAGGAAAAGAAGCGAGTGGTGTTATGATTAAAACTCTACTGTTTATGATTATTGGGTTTGGAGTGTGGTCAACAATCATGATGATGATGCACGAACGAAGAAGGGAATTAGGAGTAATGGTAGCCATAGGATTTAAAAAGGGCCGATTATTATTCATGATGTTAGTAGAATCTGCTTTCATTGGAATTTTAGGTGCTGTAGCTGGGTTAATTGTAAGCTACCCAATATTCTGGTATTTAACTAAAAACCCAATTGCTGTAACCGGTGAAATGGCTGAAACATATAAATCAATGGGGTTTGAACCAAAAATAGCGTTTAGCGTAAGTCCTGAAATATTCTATAATCCGGCAATCACTATTTTGGTGATATTTATGCTAGTATCCCTATATCAAATATATTATGTTGCAAAATTAAATGTAGTAACATCGTTAAAAAGTTAAATAAATGAAGAATATTGTAATAGCATGGAGAAATCTTTGGCGTAAGCCTGGAAGGACGCTAATAACAAGTGGCTCCATATTTTTTGGTGTGTTGCTAGCATCATTTATGACCTCGATGCAATATGGATCATATGAATCAATGATTAGTAATGTGGTTCAGTTTTACTCAGGGTATATGCAAATTTTTACCGAAGAGTATCATGAAAACAAAACCATTAACAACACTTTTGTCCTTAACGATTCATTAAAATCAATAATTGAAAATGAAAAGGGAATTACTCACTATACTCCCCGGCTTGAATACTTCTCACTTGCATCATCAAACGAAATCACAAAAGGAAGTGTTATAATAGGAGTTGATCCTGATGGGGAGAATAGTGTCACCGGCCTACAAAAATGGGTAAAGCAAGGTACTTATCTTGAAAAAAACAGTAATGGGGTATTGGTTGCAATAGAGTTGACAAAATACTTGCAAATTGGAGTTGGTGACACTATTGTTCTATACGGACAGGGTTATCATGGAGTTATGGCTGCAGGATTATATCCGGTTATTGGTATATTGGAATTCCCCACGCCTGAGCTTAACAAACAATTTATTTACATGTCGTTGGATGCAACACAGGAATTATTTTCAGCACCCGATAGATTAAGTTCAATTGTGTTAATGGTTGAAGATAATTACCACTTGCCTCCCGTACTTCGAAATCTAAAAAAAGATATCAAGCCACCTTTTATGGTAATGTCGTGGGCCGAATTACAGCCCGAACTTGTACAGATGATAGATGGTGACAAGGCTGGCGGATATTTTATGAAGTCGCTATTATACATAATCATAACATTTGGAATATTAGGGACTATACTTATGATGGTAAGTGAGCGGAAACGAGAACTTGGTGTAATGATTGCCATTGGAATGCAACGCGGAAGGCTTGCAACCATCCTGTTTTTCGAAACACTATTTATTGGTCTGATTGGTGCAGTATCAGGAATAATTATGGCCGTACCTCTATGTTACTGGTATTATCTAAATCCAATTCCATTAACAGGAGATGCTGCTAAAACAATGGTTGATATGGGAATTGAACCATTTATGTATTTTTCAATACAACTTGATGTTTTCTATGTTCAGGCAATGGTAGTTTTTATCATTGCAATGGTAATATCAATATATCCCATAATTAAATCATACACATTGAAACTTACATCTGCTTTAAGAGCATAGGATGTATATATATTAGAAAGAATTAGTCATAAATATAAAAACATAAAAAAATGTTATTTTCAATATCATGGCGGAATATCTGGAGAAACAAAGCCAGAAGCCTTGTAATCATATTTTCAGTTGCACTTGGAATATTTGCAGGAGTTATTTCTGGCGCATTTTTCAAAGGTATGGCCGACCAAAGAATACAGAAGGTGATAAAAACAGAATTATCATACATACAGGTTCATAATCCGGGATTTGAACAAACCTCCGATTTTGCAAACTATATTAGTAATGCTAAAGAATTAAGTGATGAAATAAGGTTGATTCCCAATGTAATTGGAGTAAGTAGAAGGATTTCAATCCAATCGATGGCAGCATCTGCTGAAACAGCATCCGGAGTTTTAATTTCAGGTGTATTCCCTGAAGATGAAGAAACCGTAACTAATATTAGCACCAAAATAATTGACGGTGAATATTTTAAAGGAATTGCCAGAAACCCTGTTGTTATAGGTAAAAAGCTGGCCGAAAAACTCAATGTTAAAGTACGCTCCAAAATAGTTATTACTATTCAGGATATGGATAACAATATTACTTCAGGGGCATTTAGAGTTGCTGGAATTTACTCAACTGATAATAATATGTTTGATGAAGCAAATATATATGTCAGGTTTTCCGACATTCAGAAACTAACCAACTTTCCGGCAAATGCAGCACATGAGATTGCAATAAATATTGCTGATAACAAGGATTTACCAATAATACTTGATGAAGTTAAAAACATCTCAGACAACAAACTTGATGTAAAAACATGGAAAGAGCTTAGTCCGGAAATGAACTATCTCACCGAAGCCATGGACATGTACATGTACATTTTCATAATTATTATACTACTTGCATTACTATTTGGGATTATAAATACTATGCTCATGGTTGTTATGGAGCGCACCAAAGAACTGGGGATGCTTATGGCAATAGGGATGAATAAAATCAGAATATTTTCAATGATAGTTCTTGAGTCAGTGTTATTATCATTAACCGGAGGAGGAGTTGGTATTATTATTGGCGGACTAAGTGCCAAATATGGAGAAACTCATCCAATCGACCTTAGTATGTGGGCACAAGGCTATCAACAATTAGGATATGACGCATTTGTTTACACCCAACTCGACTCAACAATGCTAATTAACATAACAATATTGGTTATTGCAACTGGTATAATTGCAGCAATATATCCAGCATATAAGGCACTCAAAAATGATCCAGCAGATGCATTGAGGATTGAATAGGTTGAATAGTTATTTGTTATGAGTTATATATTCAGATAATTATCAAGATAATAATTGATTGAAATTATAGATACGATGAAATTAACAAGCTTTGAAGAATTGGATTGTTGGAAAGCATGTAGAATTGTTAGGAATGAAGTTAAACTTACAATTAAGAAATTTCCTCCTGAAGAAAAATACGCATTATCTGATAACATGAGAAGATCCTCAAGATCGATAACTGATAATATTGTAGAGGGCTTTGGACGGTTTCATTTTCAGGAAAACATTCAATTTTGCAGGATTTCCAGGGGTTCATTGTTTGAACTTATTGATCAACATATAACAGCACTTGATGAATCATATATTACTAAAGACGAATATAATGATACCCGAGAATTACTTAATAAAGCTATCGGGTTATTGAACGGATACATTAATTATCTCGAAAAGTCAAAAGCAAAATACAAACAATCAAACATTAACAAATAACATATCAACATACAACGTATAACATATAACAACAAGATCATGAACAACGTAATAGAAATAAAATCACTCACAAAGATTTACAACAGCAGCGAAGTAAAAGTTAAAGCAGTAAACGATATCAGCATTAATTTTAAAGAAGGTGAATTTACAGCAGTTGTTGGGCCATCAGGTTCTGGAAAAACAACATTCCTAAATATGTTGGGTGGCTTGGATAGGCCTACTGAAGGTGAAGTAATAATTGGAGGTGTTGATGTTTGGAAGCTAAGTTCACGAAAGCTTATTGATTTCAGGATGAATAACATCGGTTTTGTTTTCCAGTCTTACAACCTGATCCCTGTTTTAACAGCTGGTGAAAATGTAGAATTCATTATGCAGCTTCAAGGAAAACCAAAAAAAGAACGTGAACAACGTACAAAGGAATTACTTGAGGCAGTTGGAATTGGCGATAGGATAAAAAGTCGGCCATCAAAACTATCTGGCGGACAACAACAAAGAGTAGCCGTTGCAAGGGCAATGGCATCAAAACCTGAATTTATTCTTGCAGATGAGCCAACGGCTAACCTGGATTCAAAGGCAACAACCAGTTTACTCGAATTAATGTCACAAATGAATAAGAAGTTTAACACTACCTTCATTTTTGCAACGCACGATCAAAGAGTTATGGATAAGGCCAGAAGGATTATTACTATTGAAGATGGGAAAATACTTAGCGATGAGTATTTTGATAGAAGTTAAATATGGAATAAAAATCCAAAGCTCCTAACTTCCGGATTGCAAATTAAGGGTGTTCGGAAGAGCCACTACGCTCATTCGGATTTGCAATCCGAATGTAAAGAGCAAAGGATTTGAAATCCAAACAGCAAAATGATCGGAATACACAACCCAAATGTTATGAAAACTTGGATTTATAACCTCACATAAAATCAAAATGAAATCTATAATTAGAATAATAGCATCAGCTTGTTTAATATTACTTGTCTCAATAAATGCAAACGCTCAAAAAAAAGTACAAGCCACAGGTTTTTTTGAATACCTGAACAACACTTGGATTCCAAGTGATACATATGCCATATATGGCTTTTCAGATTGGCAGAACCAATCAACAATATACAATAGAGTTAACCTTTGGTATAGACCAACAGATAATCTCGAATTTCATACAGGAATTAGAAACAACTTCACATTTGGACCTTTAGTAGCACAATACAACAAATTATTTGACTACGCTGAGTTAGCAACTTACGATGATGGCTACCTCGACCTAACATGGCTCATATCAAGCGATAACTCAAATGTTCTTTATACAAATTTGGATAGACTGAACATGAAATGGACAATGGATAAATTCGAAATCACAGTTGGTAGACAAAGAATAAATTGGGGAACAAACCTGGTTTGGAATCCCAACGACATCTTTAATGCTTTCAATTATTTCGATTTTAACTACATTGAACGTCCCGGGAGTGATGCAGTATTACTCGAATACTACACTGGTGACATTTCATCAATACAAATTGCGGGAAAACTTAACTACCGTCAAGAACTGAGCGATTCAATTACTCTTGAAAAAAAACTTAGCCTAACAGCGGCTGCACTGTATAAATTCAATAAGTGGGGTTATGACATTCAGTTTTTTGGAGGTATGATGCAAACTGATATTACAGCCGGATTGGGATGGTCGGGAAGTATTGGCGGGGCAGGTTTTACAGGTGAAGCAAGTTGGTTCAGAGATATTGATGATTTTAAGGATACCACAGGTATTGTAATAGCCTCTATTGGTGGTAACTATATATTCAAAAATCAATTAATGCTAAATATGTCTGTAATATATAACAGTAATGGTTCCACTGGATATGCCTACAAAAACAATGGCACGGCTTTTGGTTCATTTTCCACAATGTTCTCAAGTAGTTTAAACGTGAAAAATCTTACACCGTCACGATTTGATATTTTCGCACAACTCTCCTACCCTGCTACACCGCTAATAAATGTAAGCCTTTCGGGTATGTTAAATCCATATGATGGCTCAGCATATATTGGCCCTTCAGGAACATTTAGTTTAACCGATAACATAAGTTTAATGCTAGTTGGGCAAATGTTCTTTGGTGATGTACTAACCGAATTTGGTGATTATGGGAAAATGTTTTTTATCGACCTGAAATGGAACTTCTAGGGAATTAAATTCTTAGTATTTTTGCACTCTAAAAGAACTAGAAAAACTATGGGCACAGGATATAGACTTACAAGGTCGATACTTCTTACAATACTTGGGATAGCTACACTAATATTATCTTTATCAATAAAAGAATTCGGAATATATTTTGGTGTATTATTGCTTGTTGGAGCTGCTTTAACAGCTGTTTACCTTTTCATACATTTCGACGAAAGCATAGATGAAAAAATACTCATAGAACTGGCAATTGACGGCTTTGCAGGACTTATCATCTTCACATATCCCGAACCAACCAACAGATTTTTCATGCTCGACTTTTCATTTTGGATAGCACTAATGGGAATATTACATATTGCATCTGGTTTGTTCAACAAGAAAAATAGTAATTTATTATGGCTTTATTTATTAAGCGGAATAATGATGATAGTATTAGGATTTATTATTCTTAATTATAGTACCGACTATTTGGGATCGGTTGGTTATTTGATTGGAATTGTATTAACTTACTATGCCGCGCTTAACATTTATTTACTCCGAAAAAGCAGTTTAATAAAAAACTAATACTGATATTTTAGATCAAAATAAATATAAAATCAATAAAAGTAGTATCATAATCAATATCTACCTGATTTACTGAGCGTTCACAATTATAAAATAATATAACAAAAGGTTGGTTGTTATAAATAAAGTTATTATTTTTGCAGCCCAAAATTTTGAGTAAAAGAGACAACGTATGTATTTAAGTACTGAAGAGAAAAAAGAAATTTTCGAAAAATATGGTAAGAGTAGCGCTGACACAGGTTCTGCTGAAGGCCAAGTAGCCTTGTTTACCTATAGGATCAAACACCTTACAGGTCATTTGAAAAAAAATAAAAAAGATGTGTTCACCCAAAGGTCGTTAATTCGTCTTGTTGGTAAGAGAAGAAGACTACTTGATTATTTAAAAGAAAAGGATATCGAAAGATACCGTGCAATTATCAAGCAACTTGGTCTGAGAAAATAATAAGCTTTAATAGCTGATGCATGAAAAGGCAATTTACCGATTGCCTTTTTTTGTGTTTTATTAATCACACATTTTAAAAAAAATTAAACTATGTCTATCAATCCTATATCAACAACATTTGAACTCGCAGATGGAAGATCTGTTACAATAGAAACAGGCAAACTTGCCAAGCAAGCTGATGGCGCTGTAGTAGTAAAAATGGGCAACACAATGATACTAGCTACTGTTGTTGCCGCTAACGATGCAAGAGAAGATGTTGATTTTCTTCCATTAAGTGTAGACTATAAAGAGAAATATGCTGCTGCTGGAAAATTCCCAGGTGGTTTTTTCAAACGCGAAGCAAGACCCTCAGAATATGAAATTCTTATATCACGCTTAATCGACCGTGCACTAAGACCATTATTCCCCAGCGATTTTCACGCAGAAACTCAAATGCTTGTTTCATTAATTTCTGTTGAGAATGATGTGAGTCCTGATGCATTAGCTGCTTTAGCTGCGTCAGCTGCCTTAATGGTATCCGACATTCCATTTAATGGACCAATTTCTGAAGTACGTGTTGCCAGAATAAATGGTGAATTTGTTGTAAACCCAACACTTTCTGCTTTAGCAGAAGCTGACATTGAGCTAATCGTAGCTGCTTCAATGGAAAATATCATGATGGTTGAAGGTGAGATGAAAGAAGTAAGCGAAGCTGAAATGCTTGAAGCTATTCAAGTTGGCCATGATGCTATTAAAATACAGTGTCAAGCACAAATTGACCTTGCTGCTTTAGTTGAAAAAGCTAAAACAAAACGTGAGTATTGTCACGAAAAAAATGACGAAGAACTAAAAATAAAAGTAAAAGAAGCTACCTATCAAAAGTGTTATGATATCGCCAAACAAGGCAATGCCGACAAACATGCAAGATCAGATGCTTTTAAAGCAGCTCGTGATGAGTTTCTTGAAACTTTTGAAGAAGAAGAAAGAGCAGCGGTAACAGGGTTAGTAAAAAGATATTTCCACGATGTAGAGAAAGAAGCTGTTCGTGATTCGATGCTTAACGAAAATATTCGTTTAGATGGAAGAGCAATGAACGAAATTCGTCCTATTTGGTCTGAAGTAGATTATTTGCCTTCAACACATGGTTCAGCAATTTTCACAAGAGGCGAAACACAATCATTAGTTACAGTTACACTTGGAAGTAAATTAAACGAGCAAAAAGTAGATGGTGCTGTAATTTCAGGAAATAGAGATTTCATGTTACATTATAATTTCCCTCCATTTTCAACAGGCGAAGTTAAGCGTATGATGGGTGTAAGCCGTAGAGAAGTTGGTCATGGTAATCTTGCTGAACGTGCATTGAAACAAGTTATTCCGGGAGGAGAAAAAAATCCTTATACCATAAGAATTGTATCTGACATACTCGAATCAAACGGTTCATCTTCGATGGCATCTGTTTGTGGTGGAACATTAGCTCTTATGGATGCCGGTGTAAAAATATCAAAACCAGTAGCAGGAATTGCAATGGGTTTAATCACAGATCCTACTTCTGGAAAATACGTAGTTCTGTCAGATATTCTTGGAGATGAAGATCACCTTGGCGATATGGATTTCAAAGTTACAGGTACTAAAGATGGTATTACAG
>JABMPH010000357.1 GCA_013203805.1 Bacteroidota bacterium
CAAGTAAAGAATCAGTTATTTTAAATCCTAATCAGGAGGTTATTATAAAATCAGGAAAGTTATTTAAAAGGAACGATAACGTTTTACCGGAAAATACTATCTCCTGGAGATTTAATCAATTTCTATATACAGCAGCCCCATTTAATGAAGTTATCAGAGAGATTGAAAGACAATATGGAATTTCAATAAGTACCAGCGAAAATTTGAATGGTCTAATATCGTGTAATTTCCAAAAGGGACCAGATGTTGAAGAAATTTTATCTGTTGTCTGTAAACCTCTGGGTTACAAATTTATTAAAGCATCAGAAGAAAAATATTTAATCACAAGGATTAACTAAATAGTGAAAAGAACAATTATATTATTGGCATTCCTAGCAATGGTTATCTGGAATACAAAAGCCCAATCGCAGAAAATTAAAATTGATGTGGTTGGGATTTCGCTTAATAAAGTTTTAGTTGAATTAAGAGATAATTACGGTATTCAATTTTCTTTTGATGACAAACTGCTCTCCAGATACAGTGTAACAGCAAAAATGGAATTTGATTCAAAGGATGATGCTATTTTCTATTTAATAAGTGGGCTCCCATTGTCTGTGGAAAAATCAGGTGAAATATTTGTTGTATTTCCTTCAGAGTCAAAAAAACGCTCATCAAAAAAAAATGTCATATCTCGTGTTGGCGGACAGGTGGTTGAAGCCGGAACCTTTGAACCTCTACCCTTTTCGCAGATAATCATCAACGAAAAACAAGTTCAGTCCGACCAAAACGGTAATTTCAATTTTCTTGCCTCTGCCGACACCTCATTTAATATGCAAATTTCTCATTTAGGATACTATGTTTACGACACCCTATTTAATAATAGTTTAAATCAAAAATTTCACCTAAAACCATCGGTGACAGAGCTTGAAGAAGTAAAAATTGAAGGCTATGATGTTGAAAGAGCTACCTTAATTGGGGATGCCGCAGGTAATATGAAAGTAAACCATACAATTGCTCCGTATCTGCCGGGATATGGTGATAATTCAGTGTATAATCTTTTACGTCTTATGCCGGGGGTAATGGCATCTGGTGAACAATCATCTGATTTAATGGTATGGGGAAGTTATGAAGGGCAAAGCAAAGTACAATTTGATGGATTTACAATTTTTGGACTTAAAAACTTTAATGATAACATTGGGGTTGTAAATCCTCTTCTTATAAAAACTATCCGAGTTTTTAAAGGGGCTTACGAGGCTAATTATGGCGATAGAGTTGGTGGAATTATTCAGATAAACGGTATAAATGGGAATATTGCCAAACCATCTTTAACCTTGAATATTAACAACTCTACAATCAATTCTCTGGTTGAAGTACCCATTGGTAAAAAATCTACAGTTCTTGGAGCATACCGACAAACTTATTATAACCTGTATAACCCGTACGATTTAAATGTTTTTAGGAATATGGAAATGTCATCTTCGTGGGAATGGAATAATGAATCTCATCATTCTTCCAATAATATGGTTGACGTAGTGGTAGTACCAGATTATAAATTTAGCGATGCCAATTTCAAATATTCCTACCGTGGAGATAAAGGCGATATTTTTTCCGCATCATTATATAGTGGAGGTGATTACTATTCATATAATGTAGAGGGAGAATCCGGTATTCAGCAATTAAGTAGCAGTCTAAGTGAAAGGAATAAACAATTGGGAGCATCTTTAAGTTACAGTAAAATATGGGGGAAAGAGCATAATAGTACGTTAACCATAAGTTATTCCGATTTGGATAATGAGACCAATGAATCAAATTCTACTTCAAATAATATGGGAAATAACATGGGGCATGATTGGGGAAACAGCAACGAACAAGTCAATCAGGAAATATTGCAAATTAAAAATAAAATAGATGAGTTTTCAGCTGAACTGGTAGATAAATTTTCACTTTTAAATGGCAATCAGTTTGATTTAGGTTTGGGATATCAAATTAATAATGTGTTGCTCGATAGAAATATTACCGATGAAAATGCAATCAACTTAAATGGTTTATCTGAAAAGTATTATCTGTTTGTTCAGGGGATTTTACCCCTAAGTAAAAAATTGTTGGTAAAACCGGGATTCCGAACAATCTTTGCAAATGAAATTGGCGAGTTCTATTTTGAACCTAAATTATCCGTAACATATAATATCACCGAACCTTTTAAAATAAATGCTTCCTGGGGACGGTATCATCAATTTTTATCCAAAACACCGTTTGTCGATAACAACTTAAATTATACGTGGTTTTGGACAGCCAGCAACGGAACAACCATTCCTGTTTTAGATGCAACACATTGGGTGAGTGGAATTTCATACAATAAAAACGATTTTCTACTTAGTATTGAAGGTTACCTAAAAAATACCAATGGCGTTACACGCTATTCCAATGAAACACAACAAATCGATAAAGGATTTTACTCCGGGAAAAGCAGAAGTTATGGTATTGATTTTTATGTGAAAAAAGAGTATAAAAAGAATGTTGCATGGATTTCATATACAATTAGCAAAGCAGAAGAAAACTTATCTAATGATGCTTCAGATAAGCATATTCTTGCACCACAAGACCAGAGACATGAACTAAAACTTGCCGGAATATATAACTGGAAAGC
>JABMPH010000358.1 GCA_013203805.1 Bacteroidota bacterium
ATAATAATATCAGGGATAAATCTTTCAAGTTCTAATAAACTAACAATCTTATTAATTTGTGTTAATAATACTTTATTATTGTATTTCCCGTGAGGGATAAATTTAAATATTGGGAAACTATAAATAGATACATCATCTTGAATAAAAGAAATATCATTTGATGCACGTTTAATATCCACATTGTCATTTCCAACTACTTTAATAGCTAACCTCCTAAATTGTGTAGCAAGTTTATAAAAGACAATTGGAAATACTGATTTAAAATGGATAACTATTACATTGTATCCCATTTTTCTCCAATCCCTCGCAAAGTAATGACAAACCGGTGTATGTCCTTCAGAATTAGGAGTTGGGTACATGGTAGTAATAAGGAGTATATTTTTCATTTAATTATGAATTATTTTTATAAACCCTACCTAAGCTATTATCGGTTTTGATAAGAAAGCAATTTAATCTCAAATATATTATCCAGTCAATTGGATCCACTTCAGTTCATTTTTTTCGAAACATGTTTAAACTTTATAAAAATGAATGTCAATAAAATGGACAGTAGTTGATTATAATAAAAAGCACTAGACACCATATTAGAAGTAATTTGTTGAATCAATATTAGACATATCCAATAATAATGGTTATTATTATATATTAATAGATATGATTTTTTGAATGCTGAAAAAAGAAAATATATGAGTATCCCCCCACCAATTATTCCCAAGCCCATAAACACATCAAGAATAATATTATGTGAATAATCATAAGTGGTACTTGTTAAGAAAACAAGAAATTGCTTTCCAAATATTGGCGCTTCAAGGAATGTATTAAATGCATTGTTATAATACAAATCACGCCCATTTATATTTCCTTCATAAATAAATAATGATAAGCGGTTTTTAGTTAATGGAGATATTATTTCGATAAAATTGAGGATTTGATCGATAAATACTATTCCTAAAACACCCACAATAAGAATAGATACTATTCCGCCAAAAGCAAGTTTATTCTTTGAATAAATCCAAAATACAATAACAATCACAAGAGAGAAAACAGGACCTAGGCTGGCGGATCGCAATAGAATTACAACGCCAGAAAATAACAATATTAATAGAAATAATCTTGTGATATTCTTTAGTCTTTTTTCAATTAGTGCATAAATAGCTAAAATAATTGATGTTGCACCTAAATGACCTAGAGCAATTGTTGATATCGCCATATTTCCTGAAAACCGTACATACCCTATATAATTAGCAAGTATTTCTTGGTTATTAATTATGATTAGAAAATTTGTGAATGATATTATCGTTAGTATCCACCAAAACGATTTTTCCATATTAATATATTTATAACTTCTAATTATTGAATATATAGATGGATGAATTACCAAAAATACAAATATCACTATTGAGGAAGTACTAGGTCCATACATAAATGTATGATCTGAATAATAAATGTCGTACACTATACGAATAGTATATATTATCCAAAAAAATATAAAGAGTTTTAGGTCTAGAGCTAATTTGTCTACTGATTTATTAATATTAACAACAATTACAGTTAATGATATAAATAATGCAAATGTTCTATAGGGTATTGTCACATTTCGTGACATCCCTAAAACATCTGAATTTACAGGTAAAAAAATACTAGTAACAAAAAGTACACCCACAAAAGCGAGTACAAAATTAAGTGAACTTAAAAAAATATTTAGTTTGGGAAGGCTATGCATATATGAAGTCTTAGAAAAATATTTTATTAATGTTTGTTTCTTGTTTGTACTCTTAATAGGTCAAGCCATGTGTTGCCAATTTTTTCAATAGAAAATGTTTCAGATTTAACCGTAGCAGCAATAGCCATTTTTTCGCGTAATATTACATCATTCATCAATATAGATAGCTCTTTCTTGTATTCTTCACAATTAAATGCTGAGATTAGAATACCATTTTTCCTGTGATCAATTATATCAGAAACGGATGGATAACTAAGAAATGCAAATGGAACAACACCATATTGCATTGCTTCCAATAAAACTATACCAAAACTTTCTGCAGCAGAAGTCATGCAAAATATTGACGCATCTATATAATAACTTATTGGATTTTGAAATCCTTCAAAGCTAACTCGCTTTAAATCCATTTTCTTCGTCATAGAAACAAGTGCGTCAAGTCCTGGGCCATCACCAACAATTTTTAGTTTCCAATCAGGAAATTTATTATATAATCTACTCCATATATCTAACAATAGATCTAAACGCTTATTAATTGTATCTAATCTACCCACATATAATAATTCCTTTTTTTTCCTACTAATATCAATATTGGCAGCATCAAATGAGACTGGGTTTGGAATACTAATTAAGTTGTCTATAACTTTTCGATCGGTCATATATTCTAATTCATATCTGAATTTATCAGACAACTGAATCACTACATCACTTTTATCACACAATCTTCTATAATGGTTTTTGTATTTATTTTTGTATAAAACAAGTAAAACCCGTTTGATTATCCGGAATTTTGTTAAGGGTAATAGCCATGATAGCTTTTTTTTCTGCGCAATAGATTTATATAATGAGTGAAAGTTTTCAATCCCGCTCAAAATTGAATTATTTATTACAGATATTATTTTGACATTACTTTCCTTTGCCGTGTATGCAATTTCAGAAGTCATGGGACTAATACCATGTTGATTGATTACCACATCAATATTCTTCCTTTTCATAAAATCTAAAAAAAATAAACTGTTTCGAGTAATACCTTTAGCATATGGCAGATAATGCTGCCTATGTGATTTATTTTTAAAGTCATTGAAATTCTTGTTGGGTAATGATAAATAATAAACATTTAAATGCTTACTTTCAAAATAATCTGTTAAAACGGATGTTACTCTTTGTACACCACCCATATTAGGGTCAATTCCATTTGCATAGAGAAAAACTATATTCATTGCAGTTTACTTATTACTTCAGTAAAGGGCATTTTAGTCAAATACATCTTATTCAAAGCACGGTTATTTTTATTTTGCGCAGTATAATATAGATAAAAAATGTCTTTATGCACAAAAGCCGTAGGCTTATATATACCTAATTTGTTTATATTTTGGTTAGTTATTAGCGGCTTGTTATACATAGTGAATGTTTCATTATCTTCGCTTACTGCCAAGCAAATATCAGCATTACACTGATTTGTCTGAATTACTGAATATAGCTTGCCATCATGTTCAAAAACATCTATATGCCATGGTTTATATAGTTTATTAAGATTTTTTATTTTTGTTGTTTTAACGTAGTTAAATTTCTCATCTATTGCTTTAGACTTCCAAATAGATACACCATAACTCCTTTTTTCACTAAATATTTCTAAAAGAGAAAATATCCATAATAGTTTATTACTAATTATCTCTAGAACGTTATTTTTAAAATGAAGTTTAGGGTTTCTAAACCTAAAATGTATTGCGT
This sequence comes from Bacteroidota bacterium, assembly GCA_013203805.1. Lineage (GTDB taxonomy): Bacteria > Bacteroidota > Bacteroidia > Bacteroidales > F082. The sequence goes on from JABMPH010000358.1 coordinate 3,452, forward strand.
AAGCAGTATAGCCACTCTCACTTTTAATAATTGCTGGTGAAACTTCTTTATCTTCAAACGAACTTTTCTCATATAATATCGGGTTCTTATAATAATGACTATCCTTCTGAGAAATTATACACCCATAAGTAGCTCTTTCAAAACCATCACTATGAGTACGAGTTGTATGGTTTTCCCGCCAAAATGTATTTAGTTCTTCTTCTCTAAAAAACATAGTCGGGTCCGAATTATATCCATATTCAGGTTTACCATTGACTTCACAATAAAACACCCAGTTGGTAGGTGGTTTATCATCATTCGCTACTCCATAGCATAATATTGGATTCTCAACATCTGGATTCGCCTCATAGTAGGGTGTATATATTAACCACCAATGATGTCCTTTAAATTTATTTGCGGAAAATCGTACACATGGATGTACAATATCACTTTGGTTAATTTTATTATACTTTTCTACTTCACATTTTATCCCCTCATTCATAATACCCATAATATTTCTTCCATATAGTTTATATAAGAAATATCTGTATTTAGAAATAATCATTCTTCCAATATCCATTATTTATTTATACTCTCTTTTATAAATGATCGAGATTCTTCTTGAAGAATTATAATTTTTTTGTTAACTATACTCCAGTTTATTTCATTATTATCTATTTGAGTTTGATTTCGTTTAATAAGTCTGTTTTCAAGACCTACCATTGACAATAACTCTTTTGATCTATTATCGATATCATCACCCAAAGAAAACACATAAAAAGGTCTATTATAAATAAGAGAAAATGCAGTTCCATGAAAGGATGTAGTTAAAACAATTTTAGCATTTCTGAAGTAACCTACAAATTGCTCAGGTGTTGTCCATTGCATATATTTTTTGTCAAATATCATTTTCATAATATTTATTTTTGAAGGGATTTCAATAATCTCTAAACTATTTTTTGTTGCTAATTCTTTAGCAAGTTTTTGGATGTACTTATTTGCTTTAGTACTGACTTGATAAATCAATAAATATTCTTTTGAAAATTCAAATGTATTTTCGAGTGTGTCCAAAATCTCTTTACCTGCTAACAATGTTGGATCTACAACTTTAACTATTTCGATTTCAACTTTATTAATAATCTTTTTAATAATTCATTTTCACGTACGCTAATTGCAGAAAAATTGTTTAATGAATTATAACATTTTGGATCTTTAAACGTTTGATCTAGATTTTCAGATGCTGATGCAGCATAGGTTATTTTTCGAACATGCTTATCAACGCGAAAATCACCCCAATATATGTCATCGAACCCACCTGTTAACACTGTATTCCAAATCTGATCACTTCCCATTTTATATACATCATATTGCTTAATTAACTCCTGTTTGTTCTCTATTGTATTAGATAAATCAAACCATTTATTAATGAACTCATGAAAATCCTTTTTCCTTATAATCTTTATTACAATGAGGTGGATCCCATCGACTAGATACTTTTTCTCATTTCTAAGGGGTGAATTGTCAATTCTGCGATTATGTTCATTATGCAGCCAATTTCTTTATTGGCTGTTTGAAATATACATGAT
>JABMPH010000359.1 GCA_013203805.1 Bacteroidota bacterium
AACAATGATTAGACCTACTGTTCCGTCAGTAGTAGCCCATGGATACGTGCATTCGGAGTAATCCTTTTGTGCGAAGCTATCCAGAGAAAGAAGCCCTTTCGTAAGAAAAAGCCAAACCCGTGAGGTGGAGGCAATGACCATTAGCATTGGATGGTTGGGGAGCGAGGCTGAGTAGTATGGTTAACACATGTGAACCGTTGATAAACGTCGTTAAAGTAAAACGAGCCAATGATGCTGACAGGCTCGAACCAAAAGGTAAGCAGCCAGTTGTCTTTGTTTTGACTAAAGTCACACGGATATTAGCGCTGCCGGCGGATAGACGGAACCTAACCTACTCTTGTTACTTGTGTGAAACGTGGTAAGCCCGTATTTCTCCCAAGCAATTGGGAAAGTTTTCCGTAAGGAGAACCGATAGGGATGCGGGTAGAGGATGGTAGAGAAAGCGAATGCCGCTTTGTAATGAGGCGGATAGAGGTTGAAACATTACCTCACACGAAAGTGGGCTGACTTCTACGTATGGTAATTCGTTACAAGAAACTTTTAGAACTTTTTAAAGGAGGAAAGCAAATGAACGAGATTAGAACATCGTGTGCACCACCTGACCAAAAGTGGAAATACTTGGAAAGACATAGATTGGACCAAGTGCCAACACTGGGTTAAAAAGCTACAGGGAAGTATTGTAAAGGCTCAATTACTTCAATATATGAGATATTGAGCCGGTTCCTAAATAGGAACTTTGAATTGCTTGAGCCGTATGAGGGGAAACTCTCACGTACGGTTCTTAGAGGGGGAAGCGGCAGTAATGCCGCTGACCTACTCGACAGTATAAGCGACAATAATTCAGAATCACCAGATTATCAATATTTTACAGAATGTTCATGAATCCTTATCAAATTTAACTCGTACTTAGGATTGAAAATGACTCAAAGTATAAGTTAATTAGAGAAACACTCAATATGAAGGAAGAATAATTAGAATATAACTATCATTATACCCTATCTTTAAATAACAGGAGCCTATCGTAATATGGTTTGTATCTACTTTCTCCATTGTGAGTTTTTGAGACATCTAAATGGGATTCAATAAATTTTTCAATATCAATTACTGTCGTATAAGAGTTCAGTTTTATCGTTTTTAGTTTAAATTCTATTTTTGAAAAAAAAGATTCAAGCTCCTCAATGTTCCACTTTTCTATAACTAAATTGGTATGCTTAGGAACCATGACTATTTCTGGCATGATCTCTTCAAGTATTCCAGGTAATTTAACCTGTATACCATTTCTAGTACAATAATCTAACAAAACCATCAAAATTGCGTTTGTGGTACGTGGTACTCTGCTATCTTTCCCTTATGCAATAGGCTATTTAAGTGTATCACTTATGTACCAGGTTAATATTTCAACTTTTATATTTTTTTGGTACATTAATGATTCATTGAATATGCAGTAGTCATGCGGATCTTGAATATTGTACCGTGTACCATGTACCAGTTTTTAAATTGTTATCGAGATTTTATTAAGTAATCTATCTAATTGTGAACGACTCGAATTTAGAACTTCCTCTGCTATCTGTTTCTTAGTTAAACTGGTATTCTTTTGCAACCAAACTGCAATTTCTTTTTTATCAAATTTTGAGGAAGAAGAATTTTTGAAGATATGTTTAAATACTTTTTTTGAAGTTTCCCTGAAATATTCTGTTATCTGTATTGCTGTTTCCATTTCTTCGGGTAATATTTCTGGTGTCGCTATTCCTTTTAACTGATAATTCATGCCTCTTAGAATAACCGCCATACGTAATACAATAATATCTAATTTGCCATATGCACCTTTTAAATAAGGTATTGATTCCGAATTTATTTTTCTTACATTTTCATTGTACCAATCTTCATATAGTTCTGATGATTTATCTGACAATACTAATGTTTTAGGAGATTTTATTGCTGTTAAAGATTGAATGTATTCTTCCCATGCATTAATTAAATCCTGATTCGGAATAGAATTATTATAGTACTGTTTTTTAGTATTATCAGGAAAGAAAGAAACCATCCTAGCCAAAAATCCATTTTCTGCTCGATTATCTGTTGCTAAAGTATGTAACAATTCTTGTTGTATGCCACCGGCAACTAATATGCAAGGCTTATCAATATTTAAAATTCCTGAAGTTTTTCTATTGTAAGTTATACCTTTTTGACTCCATGTCGTTAACATATTTGATTGTTCTCCACTTTTAGAATAACGCCCAAAGTCATCAATCCATCCTTTAAGTTCATCTCTGTAAATCATTATTCCTCTGCTATTTGTTTTATGTGCATCAGCCATTGCTTCGGGTGTTGTGTCTGATAAAAGGTATTGATAACATTCTGGTTTTTCAGGTTTCTCAAATATTCCTTCTGCTTCGCGCTCCTTACTATTAAGTTTACTTACTCTTTCAAATTCGTTTAAATTTGTTTGATATAATTTGATGCTGTTTGCATCGTGCTTTCTAAAATACCTAAAGCATAAATCCAAGGGTTCAGTTTTCCCATTTGAAACACTCCCGACAAACATTCCCCATAATATCGGATTATTTTGGTATTTGGTATTTAGTTCAAATTTGTCCCCTATAGCTAAAGCAGTTGCCATCAATACCGCTCCTGCCCAATAATCCCTCGGAGTACCAAAGATTTCAGTCATTTCAAAAATAAAATGTTGAATAAAATCAGGCATTCCATCAATAGGTAGGAGAGCTATCCCCGGTTCAGTATATACATCTGTTTTTTGTTTTGAAAGATGCTGAAGCCTTTCGCCAAAGCCTTCATTATACAAGCGATGCGATGCTTCTGATAAATCATTGTCACATTCAAGTAATGCGTAAATTTGGGACGGATTATATCCTTTCTCTGATTCAAATTGAGTGGAAGTTGAGAAAACATAAAATATTCGTTTGTTCTTAGATAATGTTCCGGAAATCCCTCCTTTTTTTCCTGGTCTTCTGAACAGAAAATACCTATCATTTTCATTGATAATTTTCCACCCATGTTTCTCTAATATTTGAATAATATCTGCTCTTTCATTGTAATCATCAAAAGAAGATCTCTTAATGCTATGAGAATGAATATCTTTTTTCAGATTCTTCTTCATAGGTTCTGTGTTGAAACTACGTGCAATTGATAGTACCCTTTTTCTTTGCTCGGCTGTTATTGTTGGGATTTTTGTTAGACTTCCTTGTATAATTTCATATCCTTTTGTAGGAGGTGATATTACATACCCTCCAATTCCTCTGGTTTCAATAAGCACTTTTGTTGAATCATGTTTGTTAGTGCGTTCACTATCTAATGTAGGACGACATGCAAGTTTCTTATTACCTTCGATTTCATCACATTTGTAATAGATATGATATCCACTATTGACTGTTTTGGCTATTACCAGCTTTTCATAAATTTCTGATAAATTATCCTCAATTAGATGTTGAAAATCACTCCACAAATTATTAGTTAAGTCATATTTACAGTCTACATCAATAACTTCTAAATTTCCTGAGATGGGGCCACAAATTATTGCAATGCCGTGAATATTTGGCGATTTGAAATTTTTAGTCAGCTCACCGTTTGTCATTCGTTCTGCCTGGAAGGGCTTCCACACAATTAAAGATGCTTTGTCAATATTTGTAGGAATTACAGAAAGACCGGATTCCGAATACTTTTTGGCAGTAGGATAAATATTCATCTAGTTTTCATTTTTTTTATTTATTGCAACTCTAATTGCATATCTCAAAAGTTGGTAATCGATATTTGTTCCCTTTCACAAAATGGTTTTAACTGCCCTCTTTCGTGTTCATACGCTCTAATACCAACATGCTTCTTCTTTTTTCTTAAATCATTTGAACTAAGTATTTCCATACGATAATATTTTACTTATTTTTCACCTTCCATTAAACCATGGAGAGATAATAACACCCTTAATTAAAAAGGTTTAATTGGCATAATTCTCCATCGCATCAACTAATTCCGATTTCAAAAAATATTTTTTTCTACCTAATCCATGTTCTTTTATAATTCCCTTCTTTACCCAGTGATACATTGTTTGATATTGAAGCCCCAGAAACCTGGCAGCTTGTGTTCGTGGAAGTGCTACATTTGGCAGGACGGTAAGTTAAGCTATAAAAGCATTAATTTACAATCATGGAACAAAACCGAAAAAAGTACGACAAGGAGTTCAAGCAAAAAGCTGTTGAACTTTCCTATGCAAGA
>JABMPH010000360.1 GCA_013203805.1 Bacteroidota bacterium
AAAAAAATATCATGAAAAATACGCTTCTAATCTCAATAGCTTTACTTTTTGGAATAATATCAGTTAATGCTCAGGATTACATATATAAGAAAAACGATGGTGGCAGAATTGAAGCAACCAATGTTAACGTATTACTCGACCAAACAACATATAGTTTATACGGTAATGAATCGGGCGAAGTTTATACAATTAGTAATGATGACATAAGCATGATTACTTTTGAAAATGGAAGTGTGCAATTCTTTGAAAGAGAATCAAAAGCTAAACAAAGACATAGCTTCAAAAAAAACCTGATTAATTATCACCTCTTTGATTTGATAGTAAACAATTTTAAAATTTCATACGAGAGGATTCTTTCAAATGGCAAATTGGGTATCCAAATTCCCGTTGCAATTGGGTATGGTGACAAGGACAATATATCAGGTTTTGATGATGTTCACAATGTGTTTTATACTGGAGTATCATTAAATTTTTACCCAACAGGTCAAGGCAAAGTACGATACTTCATGGGCCCCGGAATACAAGTTGGAACAGGTTATTTTGATGATGGTTATTATAATGATTACTCAAGTCAATATATTAATGAAAATATAGACACTTTTGTATTTCGATTCTTAGTTAATAATGGCATCATTTTTACTCCCATTGATGCTCTAAGTATTTCTTTAGTAGGATCACTTGGAATAAGATATACTGATAAAACGAAATACAGTGACGATGAAAACATAAAAACTGTTGGCGCATTCGCAGCTAATCTTTCATATCGTTTTTAATAGTGAACATGTGGCGTAGTCTCATCTTAATTATTGTAATAGTATCCTCTTGTGTTGGTAGTAGTAGTAGTGATCCACCGATTAAATTAATGGGTGAAGCTCAAGGTACTTATTATTCGATAATATATTTTGATAAGCAACAAAGAGATTTCCAGTTTGAAATTGATTCACTCTTAGATGCTTTTGATCAATCTGTATCCTTATGGATTCCTAATTCAATACTATCCAGAGTTAATAATAATGAAGATAATGTTCTGATTGATAAGTTTTTTTCTGATAATTTTTTTCTATCTAAAAAAGTTGCCAGCGAAACTGATGGTGCATTTGATTTTACTATTGGACCTTTGGTTAAGGCCTGGGGATTTGGATATGATAATCATAGGCAAATAGATTCACTAATTATCGACAGCCTTCTTAAGATTGTTGGCTACCAAAAAGTTGATCTCTTTAAAAATATGGTTATCAAGAAAAACAAAAATACCACATTTGATTTCAATGCCATTGCTCAAGGTTATTCGGTGGATATGGTTGGTCAGTTTTTATTGGATAAACAAATCAATAACTTCCTGGTTGATATTGGTGGTGAAGTAATGGCCAGAGGCAGGAAACCAGATAATAGTCCCTGGAAAGTCGGAATTGAAAAGCCAGCTAAAAATGCTACCGACCAACGGAGCTTAAGCGGAGTAATCAAACTCATTAATCAATCGGTTGCCACATCCGGTAATTATCGTAAGTTTTTTGAAGAAGATGGCAAACGATATGCCCACACAATTGATCCTCATACGGGATATCCGGTACAGCATAATCTCCTAAGTGTTTCAATAATTTGCAATAACACAGCTCTTGCTGATGCATATGCAACAGCCTGCATGGTTATGGGTCTTGAAAAATCGATTAAATTTGTTGAATCGAGAGATGACCTTGAAGCATTTTTCATTTATTCTAATCATCAGAATGGTTATGATGACTATGCAACAGAAGGATTTAAGAGCCTTATAGTCAAAGATTTCAACTAGCAATTATTCTATTATTCCTAACGAATTTAATCGATTTAATAATTTTTAATTATTTTGCGGAGGTGATATGTACCAATATTGATCTAAATTTAACCCGGATTCTAAGTTAGAATATTGTTATAAGAGTTATAATCATTCAAAAAGTAGCGCAACGGCGGTATACTTTGAAACAATTACAGCTCGGTATAAGATTTCTAACACATATTCCGGGTTTTATGTTAATATCAATTGAAGATTACTAAAGCAATTAAATTATATGGAACTATTTTCTGCAATAAATACAACCTTAGGATCACTCATTGTTGTGGGCATTGGGCTTCTAATTGTAGCTCTTGCCGCAAATAGTATTGCAAAAGTATTCCAAAGAATAAAACTACCTCTCATTACAGGATTTATTATAACGGGCATAATAGCTGGTTCGTCCATGCTTAATTTTATTACCCAGGAATCAATACAAAAGCTTGACTTCCTATTTGATATCGCTTTGGCAATTATTGCCTTTTCGGCTGGTTCCGAACTCTATTTAAATGAGTTACGAAGCCGTATTAACAGTATTAAATGGATGACCATTGGTCAATTAATAATAACTTTTGTACTAAGTAGCGTATTTATTTATTTTATTGCTGATTTCATTCCATTTATGAAAGAAATGGACAACATTTCGAAAATAGCCGTTGCAATTCTTTTCGGGACAATCTTTGTTGCCAGATCTCCTTCATCAGCTATTGCTGTTATTAGTGAAATGCGGGCAAACGGGCCTTTCACAAAAACTGTAATGGGTGTTACAGTTATAAAGGATGTACTGGTTATAATTCTTTTCGCTATTTGCTTTGCTCTTGCAAAAGCATTTATAAGTGGCGAAAATACAAACCTATTTTTCTTTATAATTCTACTATTTGAACTTTTACTATCATTCGGATTAGGCATTGTAGCAGGAAATCTACTTAAGTTTATTTTTTCACTTACTTTAGTCAGTAAAATTAAATCCGCCTTAATAATAATTGTTGGATACCTTATTTATTTAGGAGCAGGATATCTTGCATCATCGTCCGAATTATTTTTTACTCACGAAATTGTTGTTGAACCATTGTTAATATGCATAATTGCAAGCTTTGTAATAACAAACTATTCAAAACACCGAATTGAGTTTTCGGAACAACTGGAAAAAGTTGCCCCTGTTATTTATATTATATTTTTCACGTTAACAGGAGCGTCTTTGTCTGTTCAAATACTGATGAGTGTATTTGGCATTGCATTGGTGTTATTTTTTGTAAGGTTATTCACAATGTTTTTAGGCGGTATGGTAGGAGTTATTGCAGCTCATGATCCCAAAGAATATACTTTTATTTCCTGGATGCCATATATAACTCAGGCAGGTGTGGCCTTAGGATTAGCTACGATAGTGTCAACCGAGTTTCCTGAGTGGGGGCATTCGTTCGAAACAATAATTATTGCCATAATCGTAATAAACCAACTTATTGGCCCTCCCCTATTTAAATGGACATTGAATTATGTAAAAGAGAGTCATTTAAGGGCAAAACAAACACGTCATGAACATAATCACGACGCGTTAATTATTGGTATTGAAAGCCAGTCGATAGCCTTAGCTCGACAATTGGTAAAGCATAAATGGAAACCAAGGTTAGTTTCAGTAGATGATTTTAAAGTAGATGATATTAGTGAGTTCGAAGTACTTCATATGACCGAATTCTCGTTGGAGAGTTTAAAAAAACTCAATTGTTCAAATGCTGAAACTATTGTACTAATGTTAAGCGACAAAAAGAATTATGATCTTGCCGAGTTGATTTATGAAAACATTGGAACCAAGGAGGTAATTGTTAGACTAAATAAACGTGAGAATTTTAATAAGTTTCATGCTCTTGGAGCATTAATTATTGAACCAAGTACTGCTATTGTGAGTTTACTTGATCATTTTGTTCGATCACCCAATTCAACGTCTCTACTTCTTGGCATGGATGAAGGACACGACTCCGTTGATGTTGAAATTGTTAATAGGGATATTCATGGTATGCGACTCCGTGAACTTAGATTACCCTCCGATATCATCATTCTATCAATTAAACGAAAGGGCCACATCATAGTTTCGCATGGGTATACAAGATTGCGACTGGGTGATATTATTACACTTGTGGGTTCTGAGAAAAGTATCGAGGATATAATGTTTAAATTCGATACCTAATATTTGGCCAATAAAAAAAAACCCAACCCTCACGAATTGATGCCTTTATGTGTGTTATGATTTGGAATTATAATCCTAAGTTCTTAGCCAGTTTCTTTGGCAAAGCATCCTTATGAACTGCAATGCCTACCGTCTGAAGCTTTACATAAGCAACAGAAGCATAGAAATACCCATTATAAATATGGCCTTCTGTTCCCCAAGAATTTTTAATCTTATAGAATTTATTGCCATTCTGATCAGTCGCAGTTCCTACGATCAACATTCCATAATCATCTGTTACAAGGTAATTAAGTGTCCAGAACTTTATTATAACCATCGTGCCAAACCGGTGTTATTTTTTTTATTCTGTATAATCGCATCTACATAACTTTTAAGAAGCACATCCAACTCACCGTGAGTATGCTTATCTTCACCATACTCAAGTCCTGTGCAAGTTGTTTCAGGAACAATACCATAAAGTTTTATAACTCTAAATACATCCGTAACCTCAGCACCACCACCAAAGTTTAAATTTCCGTTTAACGTTACATATTTTTCAGCTTTGTCAGAATAAGTATGACTAACAACAAACATTTCTGATAATAATTGGGTTAAGCATCTTAAAAATTTGAGTACGAGCTACTTTTTAGATCGTCTTCTTGCTTTTTTCTCTTGTCGTTGTTCCTTGTTATTGTAACCCATGGTCGACATGATCCCACTGAATACACTTTTCCAGATATTGTATACGATTGATTTTTGCGTATTCCTTTTAAAATACACCTCTCCTTGTCGTGTTTTACCAAGGAAACCCGGGTTATTCGATCTTATGAAAATATCATTGAGCAGCAGGTTCGCCATGCTTCCTGTTAAACCTGATGTATTTTGAGCTTTATCACGATCATATAATTCAATCTTAAGCTTTTTATACTTGAACAATATTGAGCCATCGCTACTAACATTATTTCCTTTGATCAACGGAATATCAACACTCCCTGTTCCTTTTTTCATGGTTATTCCTGCCAGATTTTGGGTCATTGAATTGAGTTTCGTAAAATCCAGTTCACTAATATTACCAGATACCTCATAATCATCAGTAGAACTTAATAGAGGGAAATTAACATTGAGCTTCAATACTGCTTCGCCAAGCAACATAGCATTTAGTTTCGCTACCATCAACGAATTTGTGTCCAATAGGCTTAAATCATTGCTTATGTTAGTTACTGAGAGATTAAACTTGTTTAGAAAAATCTCTCCTGGCACAATCGACTTTTCACTAAGTTGTTGATATTGAATGTAGGAATCATGGGTTTTTAATGAATCGATAATTAATGTTCGGGCCATTCCAAATAATGCTTCCTGCGGCATCTTTTTATATGCATTGGGATTCATCTCATATTTCTTATTTCTAAAAATACGAGCTTCAAGGCCCATTACATCCACAGCCCCCATATGAATACGCCCATCACTTAGTAATTCGTTCAATCGAAAGTTACTGCAAACTATGCTTGCAGCTACAACATCCATCTTTCCGGTTTGATATACAGCTTTTTTAAAAAACTCATCTGCCTGATACCTTGGTTTCATCATCAAAGAATCAACTGAGAGTTTGTTATCTGAGAAATTATATCTAATTCCGGTAACACTTGTTGCATACAGGCTATCCTTAGAAACAAACTCATTACCACGTAAGTTGAGTGATATGTGTTTCGCCAATTCATAACTATTATTTGCTAACGAATTGGAATCAACCAGTATATCACTAATTAAAAATCCCAGATTCTTCAATGCCATTTTATTAACAGATGTATCTGAAATGGTTGAATGGTTGAGATCGATACTATTTCCAACTATCTCACCAATGCTAATACTTTTTAGTAAGTCGGGGAACTTGGCCTTACTATGAATTGAAGATTTTGTGTTTTTCTTGACATCAACATGATTATTAATGTCTATTTGAAAATCAACAATATCAATATCTCCAATCATTACATTATGTGGAAGGGAACTACTTACATTGATCTTTGAAATATCCACACCACTCGATAAATATGACATGTAATTTTCTTTCTCCAGGCCAAGTACAATATTTCCCCCATCAATATTCGCGATGCTTAATCCGTCATTAATTCGATCAAATTCAATCTTACCAATGTGGCTAAAAATATTTTCAATTGTATCAGAATACCTGAAATTAGCAATGTCTAAATAGTCAATATCATCAATTAAATTTTGTGAACTATCCAGTTGATATCCAAAGTCTAATTGCCCAATGCTGATATTTGATATTGATGAGCTATCAACTTTTTCGATAATTAGTGAAAGGTTATTTATGTCAAATTCATCTAGTACAAATGGTAATCCGGATTTTCCTATATTATTCTCTCCTTTTTGGGCCACTTTAATACGATTGTCAATTTTTAAACTGATGTTTGGGTTTTTTATTGATAAAGAACTGGCAATAGGAGTCTTTTTTTCCAATACTAAATTATAATTTAACCCGGTAATATCTACATTATCAACTCTAAAATCTACAATTTCAATTTTACTTTCGGTTGAACTAACTTCATTATCTGATATTTGTAATTTCTCAAACGACAAGAGTTGTTTGTTTTTATCAGAAATCATTTTTTTAAAGTTCAGATGATAATCCTTAATGGCAAATTTACTATTGGAAAGACGTAATTCCCAATCCAGATTTTCATACCAAAGTGAATCATTAAAATTTGGGATATCGATGTTGGAAGTTCTAATATTAAAATTACTCTTTATGTCAATTGGGCCATCTTTGCTATCAATATTGAAATTAACACCGCCATCAATAACATCAAAATCATTAATGAGGATCACATAAGGAAAGCTATGAGTAGAATCAGTTTTATTGTCAGGCTTCTTATTAGTTATCGCAATACTACCCACGATCTGTGGCTTTATAATTTTAACTTTATTAACATTAATTTCTTTGCCAGATATTAGTTTGCTAAAATTAATTTGATTCAGCTGTAATTCAATAATATCCAGAGAGGATTTTCTCCTATCAGGATCGACATAATCAGCAGAAATATTAACAATATTCAAATCATTATTCATTACCGATATACCCTTGGTCGACAGAATTAGTTTCTTTTTTGGCAAAGCCATATCAAGTGCTGTCAGGCTTAATTTCAATTTATTAGTGTTAATGTTATGCACATGTTTGAAATCACCAAGATTTATTTGACCTGAGCTAAGACTAAGTCCATTCAAATTTAAATCCAGTTTATTCTCTTCAGCAATATGTACCTTACCATTTGAAATTATAATTTCAGCAAACTCAATATTATCAAGAAAGAAGTTTTTGTTTGAACTTTTTCTTTTGTGAATTTGTATGATATCAATATCTGCAACAGGGTTTGTAATAGTTAACCCCACCTTCATTAACTTCTTATTTAAATAATCTTCAATGGAAACTCCTGATAGTTCGATCAAATCTGCATCCACTAAATACGAATGTTTTCCAATAACCTTATCATCAAGGTGTAAATCGGATATTGAAATAACTTCTGTATTCTCATTAAAAATGAAATCACTAAATGTGATATCCAGCCCTAATGTTTTTTTGTTCAGTATAAACTCTGCTAACTTTAAATCTATAGTTTCAAAATCCAGCTTTGGAATTTTGCTTGCTATTACTGAAGAATCAACAATTATATTGCTTACTTGAAAATCCAGCTTCTTAAATTCAGCAATAGTATCACCTGAAACCTTTTTTGCCAATAGGTTAATGTTATTTAGCATCAGATTACCAAGATTTATTTTATCAAATACTTTTTTTATATCAGATTTCTTTTCAGTTGAATCAGGTGTAGATTTAGATGTTATATTCTCATTTCCAATAATATTTGCAATTACATTTGATATTGTAATTTGCTCGATATTAATTTCATGAAGCTCTGTTATATCTTCAAAATCAATACCTCCAACTAACAACTCATTTATTTGTACGTTAAGTGATTTTACGCTCTTGTGGATTGATTCCCCCATAACATTAGCAACAATATTACTTACTGTAATATTATCAGACTCCGACCCAAAAACAATTGAATCAAAGCTTAATTGATCGCCGTTTGGCAATGAATAGGTGAAGTTGCTAAGTTTAAAAAAATGCTCTTTGGCAAATAAAAATCTATCTTCTTCAAAAATGTGTTCCTTGGAAGTATTGAAATTCCTAAGTATTAATTTAAATTTAGCCGATCCGTTATGGTTATCTGAATCTATAAATGAGGTTAAATCTACATTACCATGAGTTATCTCAATTTCATCAACAATTATTACTAAGTCTCCTAGCAAATCAGAGTGCTCTTTTAAACTCTTTACTATTTCTCTGGGTCTTTTCTTAAATTGTTGCGGGTTATGATTTTCTTCAAACCAAAATGTAGGTTTTGCAACAAAAAACTTTTTAGCAACCAGGTCTTCCTTAAAAATTAGTCTAAAGACTGATATTCCATGTAAACTAATTTCATCGAATTTTAATTGCGACAATTCAATAGTTTTCTCCTTGTTAAGATAAATATTATTAAATGATAAATCGGAATTAGCAAATGTAACGGTTGAGTTTAGTATGTTATAATGTACATCTCCTATATTTAATGCAACTGTTTGCTTAGTTTTTTTATTGATACTAATTTTAAGAGCATGCCCTATAATTATATGTCGAAATAAAAAAAGAGCAATAAAAATCACCAATATTATTGACAAAAGTATTAGCCAAATACGCTTTTTCATTTGATTTGCATTAGATCAGATTGTAAAATAGATACTTCCTAATCCAAATCTTCTTTTACCTTCTTTGCAGTTTCGTCAACACCTTCTTTTAGATCATCAGCTGCGTCCTTTGCTTCTTTTTTTATAGTTTTAGCCGACTCCTCTACACCTTCTTTAACCTCTTCCACACCATCCTTCATTTTTTCTTTTGGTGTACGATTTTGTTCACACGAAATGAAAAATAAACCGAAAGCCATTATCAATAATAGTCCTTTAAAAAATCTCATAATTATTATTATTTTAGTTTGTTAATGTTATGTTTACAAATATACAAAAACATTATTATAATTCAATGAGTTACATTAAACGAAGTTCATTATTACTAAACCTGTCAATGTTCGACAACTAGATCGACATAAACTGGAAGATGGTCGCTAAACCCTCCTTGATATTTGAATCCAATATTTGTTCTATTAGTTTTCAAACCCAAGTTCTTATCATCGGGTAACAGTAAAAAGTCTGGGTCGAATATATGCCCATTGGGTTCACATCTAATTCCAATACTATCTGCAAATAATGAACTAGAAACTAGAATCTGGTCAAATGATGACCAATTCGACTGGTATTTAAGCGTACCCAGCACATCCTTGTTAGTAGCTAATAAATTCAAATTATGAAAGTTACAGTTTGATGTTTTCGTAATTAACAGCATACTTTTATCTGTAGGATTATCATTAAAGTCGCCCATCAACAGAATTTTTGCATTAGGGTTTAGGGTGCATATTGAGTCGGTTAGTTTAATCAAAGTATTGGAAGCTAATATTCTTAAGTCTTCCGATTCAAGGTGACCTCTATATCTTGATGTCCAGTGATTAACAACTACATGGATTGTGTCAGACGATATTATTCCCTTTACATATAACATATCACGAGTTGTAAACCCGGGATTATCATGATCAAATATTTTTATTTTTTTACTATTAATTAATGTAAAACTTTTGGTGTGGTACAACAATGCAACATCAATCCCCCTGGCATCATCCGAATCATAATGTACAAACTTATATCCCTGTTTCGCAAGTGGTGTACCAGCTATTAAATCAGAGACAACAAACTCATTTTCAATTTCTGCCAAGCCAATTATTGTAACATGTTTCCATCCCCCAACACCAACAATTACCTTATAAATATTATTCCTCTTTTTTACATACTTGTTTTCTGTCCAATGTAGTTCACCATCTGGAGTAAAGTCATTATATAATTTTGATGAATCATATTTAGAATCGAAATGATTTTCAACATTATAAAACATTACCCTATAATATTTTTCGGTACTATTATTATCAAAAGTCTGAGAATAACAGAACATTTGAAACATTATTAGTACAAATATGATGTGTATTATTTTATTCAAATTTGGATTTTAACTACAAGATTAGTGAAAAAATCAACAGCCCTCACTTAAGTTCCCATCTGATTTCGATCAATATCTATTATACTTGCTTTAAAACAGCTTTAATTATAAAAATAATTGAAAAAATAACGAGCTACTTACATATTTGATTTACTGATAATTATCATTCTTCTTAATAATTGATTGATTTTTTTTTTAAAATAGTTACGTAAAATGGTATAATTTTAATTTTTTTCGGTACTAATAGATAGAAGAGTGATAGAATATACAACTCAGGAAATATTAAAAGGGATAATAGATAATAACCGTATCATAGTTCAGTTTATTTATGATCGTTATTATCATGAAATCCGAAAGTTCATTGAAAAGTTTGGAGGCAGTAACGATGATGCGATGGATGTTTTTCAAGATGCGATAATTGTTATCTACGAATTAATGAAGAGAGGAGAAGCTGAGAAAATAAAAAATTTCAGGAGTTATTTTTTCTCAATTTGTAAGTTTAAGTGGTTTAACACAATTCGAGACGGAAAATATACTGAGATTACAAACGTACAATTGGAAGAATTGCTTCCTGCGTTTGAGTATACCCAAGTATCTGAGAGCCTAAGTGAAATTATTGAAAAGGAGCGCAGAGTAAAAGTCTATTTCAATAGTTTTATGCAACTTACAAGTGTTTGTCAAAAGATGATACGGTTTGTTGCCTATGGTTGGACGATAGAAGATATTGCAGCAGAAATGAATTTTTCAGTGGTGTACACATATCGTAAACGACAAGCATGCCTTAACAAACTTACTAAATTGGTTGAGCATACGTTAAACGAAAACTATATTACAAGCCATGAAAAAAAATAGCAAAACAATCTTAATCGACAAGTACATAACGGGGAAACTCGAAGATACTGAGTTGTGGGAATTTAAGGCCGACATGGAAAAAGATGCCGATCTTGCTCGTGAAGTAAAATTAAGAAGGGAAATATATAATACCATTAGTAATAAAAAGAAGATGCAACTAATGTTAACCCTTAAAAACATGAAAGCTAAAAAACAGAAACGCATATTCAATATTAATATATATTCCCGCCAGGTTCAGGCTATTGCAGCATCAATTATCATATTATTGATTGTGGGTGCGAGTTTACTAACCAATCAACTTGGTAACAATTATAATTCAAATTACAATATTTACTCAGAATACTTCATTGATGAGGGTTCCTTAATTTCAACAAGATCAGATATAACATCAGACAATTCCTCAGTTGAAACTGGAATTAGAATGTATGACAACGAACAATATTCTAAGGCAATTTCGTTATTGGACTCCAACCCTGAGAATGTTACGGCACGACTATACTCCGGTCTCTCATACATGAAGTTAGAGATGTATGATAACGCTGAAACTCAGTTTATATATATACTGAATCACAAGGATAATATATTTATTGATCAGGCAGAGTGGAATTTAGGGCTCAGTTACTTAGCAAACAATAAAACGGAACAAGCCACTGTAGTTTTTGCAAAAATTGCATCAGATGATAGTGCGTATAGTGCAAGAGCTGATGAAATAATTAGAAAATTGGAAAACAACTAACAAGCAACAGTAACAATTCAAGCAAGGGCGTAAAAGGAGTGGTGGTTCTTTTACGCCCATTTTTATGCAAAATATTTTATTTATTCGTACCTAAGCGACTCAATTGGATCAAGCTTCGCAGCTTTGTTTGCAGGAAGGATACCCGACACCAATGCCACTATTAAGCAAAGACCTAGTCCTAATACTATCCATAGCCAAGGCACAATGAACGCGCTTCCAGTTAAAGCTGATACTCCATTTCCAATTAATATTCCGGCAATAATACCTAGAATACCTCCGATTTGTGCAATAACAATTGCTTCAACTAGAAATTGATTCCTAATTGTTCGGCTTGTTGCACCTACAGCTTTTCTAATTCCAATTTCACGAGTTCTTTCAGTTACCGACACCAGCATTATATTCATAAGGCCAATTGCTGCTCCCAATAATGTTATAAGCCCAATTACGGTTGCACCTATTTGTATTTTAGATGTTAGTTCAATTAACATATTGGCGATGTTATCACTTTTAATTATGGAAAATGAATCATCTTCACCCAATTTATCTTTACGAATACGTCTAAATACACCGGTGGCTTCACCTATGGCTGCCTCCATTTTTGTTTGATCAACAACCATTACGCTTATCCTATAATTCATATCGGGTCGTGAAAAGTATTGTCGTACATTACCCAAAGGAGCCAGGCAATATCTATCACCGCTAAATCCAACACTCGAGCCACGTTCTTTAAGTACCCCAATAACTCTGTATTTACCAGCGCCTATCGACACAATCTTGCCTATTGGATCAATCTTTTTGGGAAATAATGTGGATGCTATTTCACTTCCTATAATTGTAACATGATTACCCTGATGAACCTCTGCAGGTAAAAAATTTCTTCCTTTTTCTAATTCTAAACCTGCCGTTGAAACATAATTTTCATCTACACCCATGATTTGGGTGTTTGGGTTAGTTTTTTCAGATTCGTATTTAACTGTTGCAATACCTGTTCCTCGTGTAAATACTGAGGTTATAGCCGGGAAGCTATATTCCTCCTTAAATTTAGTAGCTTGCCGGAAATCGATATGTTCAAAATGCTTTGTTTTATTACTATTTCCACCTATATGAACCCTTAATTCCCTATTTTGAACACTAAACGTATTGGAGCCCATCATCGAGAAGTTATCATTAAGGAAATACTCAACCGCGTCAATGGCTGTAAGTATACCAACCAAAGCCATAATTCCAAAAGCAATTATCAGCACGGTAAGTATGGTGCGCAGTAAATGACTTTTAATAGAGACCAGGGAAATTATTATATTCTCCTTTATTAATTTAATATTAGCCATAATTTATTAGTCCAATTTAGTTCCAAACGCTAAATCCCCTGCATCTCCCAATCCAGGTACAATATACGCTTTAGCTGTTAACTCATCATCAATTGCCCCAATCCATAAAGTCATATTTTGTAAAGAGAAATTCCTTTTTATAGCTGTGATGCCTTCTTCACTAGCTAGTAAACAAACAACATGAATATGTTTAGGTTTTCCGTTTTGAATTAATGCTTTAATCGATTCAGTCATTGAGCCTCCTGTTGCAAGCATAGGATCACTTATAATAAGAACCTTTCCAATAAGTGAGGCAGAGGACACATAATCCATCTTAATAATAAATTCTTTATTCTTGCGATACTTGCGGTAAGCTGATACAAAAGCACTATCAGCATTATCAAAATAGTTAAGCAGGCCTTGATGAAGTGGTAATCCAGCCCTAAGGATGGTGGCTATTGCAGGATTATCCTTGAGGATACTCATAGATGCAATACCCAGTGGTGTAACGATATCTTTTTTGGTGTATTCCAGATCCTTACTTATTTCGTAGGCGAATATTTCACCTATACGTTCCATATTTCTCCTAAATCGTAATCTGTCGCTTTGTATAGTTTTATCTCTAAGTTCGGCTAAAAATTGATTAAACAAAGAGTTACCTTTACCTATTTCCCTTACCATAACATGCATTTTTCACAAAAATAACTGAATTAAGTAACAAAAATATTGGGAATTCAATTTTTTATTCCAATTAAAGCGTAAAAATTGTATTGATAAGGATTATTTTTAATCAATTAAGTTGAAGGATGGATATAACCTCCTCGAACATCATCTCATATTGTAAACTTTCATTAAAAGTTTCAATAATATATTTAATCTATTTATTTCCAGTCGGGTGTATGTTGATTTTTTAGCCCCAAATCCTTTGTAATACCTTGCGAGGTTTTCATTATTTGATCCTTCAAAATCAAGAATACGGTTGCTTGGTGAATTATTTTTAATAACAGTATCTATCAAATATGTTGTTGCCCCAAGATTACGAGCTATTTCATTTGAACCCGAAAAAAGAAAAGTTAAATGCGTCTTATTTTTCAAAAAAAATGCCCCCGAACAAAGCTCATTATGTTCAGAATATACTCCACATGTGAAACCCATTCCTTTATGTATTGCAGTATACATAAGTCGATTTAGGATTAGGTAGTTTTCATCACCCCACTTATGGATATCCCGCCCACGATTATCACGAAATAAACCTATAACCTCCTCGGGTTTAATCCCTTTCATAAAAGTAAGGTTATTGCTGTTAGCTTTCTTCAGATTTCGTTTGGTATTTGTAGAATAAGCATGAGCAAGCTTTGGATAATCGGTTATTAAATCCAATAAATAATTATTATTTACAATAGTTTGGTATTTTTTAATATCTAAACTATTCAAATTATTGAAGTTAACATCTATTACTTTAACGTGTTTGGGAATATTAGCAATGAATTTCTCAACAATATCAGGATTTAAAATGGTTGTGGAAAAAACACCCAATTGCTGAGTATAAAATGGTTGATAAAAGTAGGTTAATCCATATTTTGTCCTTAGGGTAAGCGGCATAACTCTTTGGTAATCATCATCAACCAAGGCATCCCATCCTTCATGCACAATATCTAAATACCAGGAATAAGCGTAGGCATTTCCGTTGAATGATTTAATAATACAATCATCCCATTTTAATTTATTTATCTCGTTATGCTTAAGATATACAATCAACTTTCAAATTATTTAAAACTAATGTATTGGTAATTATTCAGCAGCCATCCGCAGTAGTTCCTCATAAACTTTGCGCCATCCTTTCCACCTTTTTTCATCACTTAATGTTTCATTATGCCATAAAGATCTAAAAGTACCATCAACTTTTTTAACTTCATCGATTAGTCTTCTAATTTGATCAATTGCATCAGTGGTTGTAAGATTCATATAATCTTTAAGTGTACCATCCATAACCATAAAGGGATGTATACGAAGCTTTGTTTCAACCTCAATATCCAAATCATAAAAGTTATATGAATCGCAAATCCCAGCCCGAAAACCAGGAAGCGCAGCGTACCCCATTGAATAATCGTCAGTAATATCTTCTTCTATTAAATTACGATAAGTTAGGGGCAAGTTCAATTTAAGGAAATGTTGCCTACTTTGAGTAATGTCTTTATTAACCACACTCTCCAAATTCTTAATTTCTGTATGGAGTAATTCGGGATGTTCATTTGTAAAATAGGAAGGATGAATGCCTATTTGTGCATAATCGCCTATTCGTTTAATTAGAAACCTAAAAATACGATTTCTTGTGTTAACGTTTTTATCGAACTGTCCATAATGGCCGAATAAAAAAAAGTAAACCGGCTTAAGATTATACCTCCGTTGATATTCGATTTGTAAATCAAAAGTGTCAAATGGATCTTTATAGCCGGAAAACAAAACTCGGCTCCTTTGTATTATCTCATCCCAATCAAGGTTTTTTATCGACAATAAATAACTTCCTATTGAACGCACAAGTCCCTTTTGTGAATAAGCAAATGCAGAATCAATATCGTATGGCGTAATA
>JABMPH010000361.1 GCA_013203805.1 Bacteroidota bacterium
AAAAAAAGTTTGTTAGATGGCTCGATATTGTATCGAAAGATGCCACCGAGATTTTTTTAATGGGCGATATTTTCGATTTCTGGTTCGAGTATGATACAGCGGTTCCAAAGGGATATGTAAGATTGCTGGGAAAAATTGCTGAAATAACAGATGCAGGGATTCCGGTACATATATTTAGAGGCAATCACGATATATGGGCATTCGATTATCTCAAAAAGGAACTTAATTGCGAATTGTACCGTAAGCCAGTTATTAGAGAATTTGACGGCAAGAAATTTTTTCTTGCTCACGGAGATGGATTAGGCCCTGGAGATAAGGGGTATAAGATATTAAAAAAAATATTTGAGTTCAAGCCTAACCAATTCCTATTCAAGTGGCTTCACCCTGATATTGGATCAAGAATGGGGCTTTATTTTTCAAAGAAAAGCAGGCTTGCCAGCATTGAAAAATACGTGAGAAAACCTGAAAAGATTAAAACTAATGAAGAAAGGTTAGTTAAATACGCTAATCGGAAAATTACCCAGTTCCCTGAAGTAGACTATTTCATTTTCGGGCATAGACATATTCCGCTTCAGAAAAAAATTGGTGACAAAGCAGAAATAATAATCCTTGGTGATTGGTTGTTTTTGTTCACTTATGGTGTTTTTGAAAATGGCGAAATGAAAATCAAGTATTTTGAATCGGACAAATCGAAACTACCTGATTTTTACTAAACAAACTTTTCAATAAGCTCTACCAATCTACTTGAGTAACCCATTTCATTATCGTACCAGGCCACAACTTTCACAAGCTTATTTTTATCGCCTAATACAGCTGTTAAATTAGAATCAAATACTGCAGAATGCGTATTTCCAATTACATCTACCGAAACAATGGGGTCGCTTGTGTATTCAAGGATTCCCCTCATATAAGTTTCTGAAGCTTCTTTAAAAGTTTTGTTTATTTCTTCAACTGATGTCGACTTTCTTAATGTACAAGTTAGGTCGGTTAAAGAGCCATCGGGAACAGGTACTCTAAAACCGGCTCCGCCAAGGTTATTCTCAAGGTGAGGAAATATTTTTGTTACCGCTTTGGCTGCGCCCGTAGTTGTTGGAACAATTGAGTATGCTGCAGCACGTCCTCGTCGCCAATCTTTATGAGGGCCATCCACAAGATTCTGGTCCTTTGTATATGAATGAACAGTTGTTATAAATCCTTTGTCAATACCCCAATTATCATCTAATATCTTTATTAATGGGGCAACATTATTTGTAGTACAAGAAGCATTCGAAATAATTACATCATTACGGTTTATTATCTCATCATTTACACCTAGTACAATATAATCGACACTATTATTCTCACCTTTTGCCGGAGCTGAGATTATTACTTTTTTTGCTCCTGATTGCTCAACATGCTTAATGGCATTTTCACGATCTACAAACTCACCTGTTGACTCAATTACAACATCAATATCAAGATCTTTCCAGGGAAGTTTTGCAGGATTTGGCTCGTTAAGCACTATAATCTTAGTACCATTAACTATGATATGATTTCCATTGTGTTCAACAGTACCATTAAATGCTCGTTGAACCGAATCGTACTTCAATAAATGTGCAAGGTTTGCAGGATCGGTTAAGTCATTTATTGCAACAACTTCCATATTGTTCTTTTCCTGGATTTTTCTGAATGTAACTCTTCCAATTCTACCAAATCCATTAATTGCAATCCTGATCTTCGACATGATTAAACATTTTTTAGATTGGCGAAATTAGGTAATTTATTACTTTTGCGAAGATTTTCCAGATAGGATTATTAACTAAAATCAATTAATTGTGATTATTGAAATTAACTCCAAACAAGAAGTACTTAAGATATTAAAAACAGAGGCTGCCGCATTAGTTTATTTCTATAATAATAATTGTGCTCCATGTATTAGTCTTCGCCCCAAAGTTGAAGAACTCATCAGTGAAAGTTTTCCAAAAATGAAGTTGGTTTTTGTTAACTCCGAAAAACATATGGATATTACTGCGTCTTACAATGTGTTCTCAAACCCTACACTTATAATATTTTTTGAAGGCAGAGAATATCGTAGGGAAAGTAAGTATATTTCAATATCGCAATTAAGTGAGTCGATTGAACGACCTTATAATATGATTTTTGAGTAAAGCCATACTTTAAATACCGTCCATCAAAGCATCAGGAAGCTCATACTTAACCTCCCTTAAAAAGTAAATGGTTTTGTCAATTTCATAATGCATTATTTTGTCTTCCATAATAAATGAAACTTTTTCCCGGTATTGTTTAAGGAAATCTTCCAATATTGGAGATGTTGTTTTTGGCTTTCTAAAGTCCATTGCCTGAGCAGCATTAAATAATTCGATCGCCAAAATACGCTCAAGATTTTCAACAACTTTGTAACCTTTTGTGGCAGCGTTAGCACCCATACTTACATGATCTTCTTGTCCTTGTGAAGATTCAATCGAATCAACAGATGCTGGAGTACAAAGTAGCTTGTTTTGATTAACAATTGAAGCAGCAGTATATTGAGGAATCATAAATCCGGAGTTAAGACCCGGATTTGCAACTAAAAATGGAGGTAGACCACGTTTGCCATGTAACAATTGATAGGTTCTGCGTTCACTTATGTTTCCCCATTCGGCAGCAGCTATTGCCATATTATCAAGAGCCAGGGCAAGTGGTTGCCCGTGGAAATTACCCCCGGAAATAATTAAATCCTTATCAGGGAAAATTGTTGGATTATCAGTAACAGCATTTATTTCAGCTGAAAAAACCGAACTTACATAGTTAATCGAATCTTTTGAAGCACCATGAACTTGTGGAATACAACGGAACGAATATGGATCCTGAACATGCTCTTTGTGTTGTGTGATTAAGCTACTGCCTTCCAGAAGATTTCGAAACCGGTCGGCTGTTTGAATTTGTCCGCGATGAGGTCGAATTTGATGAATCTCATCAAAAAATGGTTCTATTCTGCCATCAAAAGCATCGAGCGAAATGGCACCAATAATATCAGCTAATTCTGATAATCTGAATAATTTTATTAGTGAATACACACCATATGCACTCATAAACTGAGTGCCATTAAGTAATGCCAGTCCTTCTTTCGACTTAAGTGTTAATGGTTCAAAACCAAGGTGATTGAGTGCTTTGTCAGATTTTATTTTTTCACCTTGAAAGTAAACATCTCCAAGTCCCAGTAAAGGTAATGACATATGAGCCAGAGGAGATAAATCACCTGATGCACCAAGTGATCCCAATTGGTAAACAACAGGTATTATATCGTTATTGAAAAAATCGATAAGCCGTTTTACAGTACTTAACTGTACACCCGAATGGCCATAGGATAATGATTGTACCTTAAGTAGTATCATTAGTTTAACAATTTCCTGGGGCACTTCATCTCCAATACCGCAAGCATGCGACTTCACAAGATTTTCCTGCAATTTACCCAAATCTTCCTTCGATATCTTTTTGTTGTAGAGCGCACCAAAACCTGTGTTTATACCATAAATGGGAGTATCGTGATCCTTAGTTTTATTGTCAAGATAATCTCGGCATATGTTAATCTTATCTATCGATTCATCTGATAATTTTAATTTATAATTACCAGTTATGATATCGAATACTTTTCTGAAAGTTAATTTTTCGGAACTTATGGTATGTATTTGAACTGACATTAATTTTAGTTTTTTAAAATTTCCAGTAATTGTTCAAAATTTACTTTTTGTTGATCACCGGTATGCATATTCTTATGGGTATATAATCCAGTTTCCATTTCTTCAACACCAATAAGTAATACCGCTGGTATTGATTTTTGATCAGCATATTTCATTTGTTTTTTCATTTTAGCATAATCAGGATAAAGCTCTGCATGGATGCCTGCTTTTCTAATTTTCTTTAGAATTTTTAAGCAATACTTTTCCTCTTCTTCACCAAAGTTAACGAGCATTATCCGAGATGTTGATATGCTATCCTTTGGAAATAGATCGAGTTCATTCATTACATCATATACTCTGTCGGCACCAAATGAAATTCCCACACCAGATACATCGGGTAAGCCAAAAATCCCCGTTAAATCATCATAACGGCCGCCACCACAAATACTTCCAATTTGAATGCCTTTGGCCTCAACTTCAAAAATAGCCCCAGTATAATAATTTAATCCTCGGGCAAGTGTGAGGTCGAACGACCATTTATTATTTAGTTCTAGTTCCTTAATATGTTTTAGTACTGTCATTATCTCTTCTAGACCCTTCATTCCAATCTCCGAATCAGCTAATATTTCCATTAACTTCGGAAACTTATCTTTCAAAAGTCCTTCAAGATTTAATATTGGTTGTAATTTTTCGATAGAATCATCCGAAAGACCTTTGGTAGATAATTCCTCGTTTACTTTTTCAAGACCTATCTTATCAAGTTTGTCGATAGCAACAGTAATATCAATAATTTTATCTACTTCACCAATAACTTCAGCAATTCCGGCTAATATTTTTCGATTGTTTATTTTTATTTTGGTATTGATGCCAAGTTTGGTAAAAACCTCATCAATAATTAGAATTAGTTCAACCTCATTTACCAATGAGTTACTTCCAATAACATCAACATCACATTGATAGAATTCACGATATCTTCCCTTCTGGGGTTTGTCGGCGCGCCACACTGGTTGAATTTGATATCTTTTAAAAGGGAAGGTTATATCGTTTCGGTTTTGAACAACATAACGTGCAAAAGGTACTGTTAAATCATATCGAAGTCCTTTTTCGCAAATCTTTGAAGTAATCTTATTTAGATTAGGGTTTACAAATTCGTCGGGTATTGTTTTTTTTAGAAAATCACCTGAATTAAGAATCTTAAATAATAGTCTATCGCCCTCTTCACCATATTTTCCCGTTAAAGTTGATAGGTTTTCAATTGCAGGAGTTTCAATTGGTTGATAACCATATTTCTGAAAAACATTTCGTATTGTGTCAAAAATATAGTTTCTCCTCATCATCTCCTCTGGAGAAAAATCTCTTGTTCCTTTTGGTATTGATGGTTTTTGAGCCATTGTATGATAGTCTTAAATAAATAACGCTATTAACTAATTGGTGCTTGCAGCTATAACACAGCAAAAGTACTAATTAATGATCGATAAAAATTAGGTAAATAGTTGGAAAAGTTTATTCTTTATTGCTGTTACGATCAGTGCTTATTATAATGTCCTCAAGTTTACGTTTTGGTACATAATGTGTTCCTTTACCATCTTCATAATATTCAATAGAGCCACTTTCGTCAATAGTTGTAAGTTCAATATCTTGGTTTGGATATCCTATGGCTATAACTTGAACAACATCAAAGTTATTGGGAAGATTAAAATGTTTTGAGATGGCAAATCTGTTTACTGTCCTAATTATACATCCACCAAGTTGTTTTTCAACCGCCCCCAACAGTATAGTTTGTGCCGCAATTCCAACATCAATAAATGCCTGATCGTTTAAATTTGTATCGATGCACATTACAATATAAGCCGGAGATTGTTCCTTTTTTGTTGGCCCGGCCCATTTTTTTAAATACCAGGCCCACTTTAACTGACTAAAAATAAAGTTAACTTCATTTTCATTTGTGATTAATAAGTATTTGAGAGGTTGGCGATTTTTTGATGATGGTGTAGTTCGAGCCAAATCAACAAGCTCCAACAATTGAGAATTAGTTACTTTTTTGTCGTTATGAAATTTACGATAGCTTCTATTTAGTAGAACAAGATCTTTAATCATAGTTTAACTGTTGTTTATGATTATATGTAGTTTTTCTGTAGCTTTTTCCCAACTATGGTTGTTATGAACAAAATTATAGCCGTTAATTGCCAATTGATCATAAGTTTTTTTGTCTTCAAGCAGTTTGATTATGCTTTTTGAGAGTTCTTCAGCATCCTTACCAATAAGTATTTCAAAACCATCTTTAGCTTGAAGGGCATCATTTGCCAAGGGAGTAGTGATGGAAGGTATTTTCATCGACATTGCCTCCAATAGTTTATTTTGAAGCCCGGTACCAATGCGCATTGGAGCAATGAATACTCTTGCTGAAGAATATGCATCCCTAATGTCGTCTAGCCATCCTGATACTACTACTAAGCCAGATTGTAAGGCAGTTACTTTTTTTGCAGGGCTGGCACCCGCCAACAGTACTTTTGCCGTTGGAATTTTCCCCCAAACAAGGGGCATTATTTCATTTATCAAATATCCTGCGGCGTCTACATTTGGAGGATATCCCATATTTCCAGTAAAAACTACATCATATTTTTTTTCCTTATCAATGGGTCTGAAAAATGAATGATCAACACCATTTGGGATTACGTGAATTTCCTTTTTATTGTCGTGTTGAATTAAGTTTTTATCAGGAATTGATATTATGGTTTTATTATCAAAAAGATCAAAAACTTTCCTTTCATAATCCACTAATCTTCGGTATTCCATTTTAAAAAAAGGTGCAGAAAAAAGTGATTCATTCTTCAATCTATGCTTTAATCCATGCGAAAGAACATCCTGGTAGTCAAGCGTTTTTTTTATTTTATGATGAATTAAATACTCTGTAGTTCTAATAAACTGGCAATACAAATGATCAGGTTTATAAACGTCAATTAATCTGTTGATTTCTTTGGCTGCCTTACTATTATAGAAGTAACCTGTTTGTATTGGTTTTGATCCCATAAGCGTTAAAGCCATATTCCATAATCGGATATGCACCGGAAGATCTAAAAAATTAATTGATAAACAATAAGGTTGTAGTTTGCTGAAAGCTTCCTGTTTGTCAAGATTTGATAAGGGGTTTAACGCACAAAGAATAATTTCATTTTTTTTCGAGAGTTCCTTAATCTGATGAAATGCGCGCAGCTTATCACCTTTTTCTAAAGGATAGGGTACTCTTGAAAGCAGAACAAAAATTCTCATAACAATTAATCATTATACCATAATGTTGTGCAAAGATAATTGAGATTTTTGAAGAGCAAGGGGTAGAGTTGGGAAAAGGGGGCTCATGTTGTCGGGTTGTGGATATTGTATGGTTGTTGTTGCCAATGTTGTCAGGTTTCTTTACTTTGATATTTATCAATACAACAATGACAACAACGACAACCTTTAAATAACTTCCCTGTAAAACTCGATTAAACTCGAAACTAGTTTATCGTTGTCATGATCTTCGAGAATTAGTTTGCGGGCATTTTTACCAATAGTGTCGCACTTATGTCGGTCAGATATTAATTCTCGAATGGCATTAACAAAGGATTCAGTATTGTTGGCAATCCTTATATTTTTTCCATCAGTATAGTTAATGCCTTCAGCACCGATTTTAGTTGAAATTACGGTTTTGCCTAAAGCCATACTTTCGATTATTTTAATACGAATCCCACTACCCGAAAACAATGGTGCTA
Organism: Bacteroidota bacterium; assembly: GCA_013203805.1. Classification (GTDB taxonomy): domain Bacteria; phylum Bacteroidota; class Bacteroidia; order Bacteroidales; family F082. The sequence goes on from JABMPH010000361.1 coordinate 7,409, forward strand.
TTGAAATTGCTTTTGAGTTAATAAACTTATATGCATCAGGTACCTCTCCAACAACAATTACATTTTTTTGATTTATTGTAGTCAGCCAATTAGGCATTTCTCTACCAGCCAGATAAAGTTTAAGATCATTAAATTCACCACTTATTTTGATCCAGACATTTTCTAAGAACCATTTAATCCCTTCTTCGTTTGGAATCCAGTTCATCGCACCAATATGAAAAACTGCAAGATCACTTTTCTCAATCTTATCCGGTATTAGTTGGCTTGTATCCACGCCAAATGAAATTGTCTTAACAGGAATGCCGCATTCAGTTTCGAAAAAGCTTGCATCTTTCGATGATATTGGAACAATTCCATCGTACTCTTCTAATACTTCTCTTTCGTATTTCTCCAGAGTATTAGCAAGATGTTTGAGATAAAGTTTCTTTATTGGGTTTTTTGTAATTGAAGCAACACGTTTCCATATTAAATGTTCAATATTATGAGCTCTAAGAATTATTGATGCTTTGGAAAAATTTCTGATTGTATTGATATAAGGTGACATAAACAGAGTTTCAATTTGCACAATATCAAAACTCTGTTCCGTCAGTACTTCAGTAAGTTTGGTTCTGAAATTTTCAGATATAAACCGTTGTACATGATAGGATTTGCCAGTAAACAGATTTATGAAAGCATCCATTGGTTTAATGCTAAGGTCAATATAAACAAGTTCTATACTGGTTCTGTTTTTGTAATCTTCAGGAATTTCTTTCGGATCGAAGTTGTATTTGTTTGTGTTAATTGCCAACACTTTTACATTATGACCATGTGCAATAACTCCTTCGATGAGGTTGTTCATTGCGATGGGTCCTCCTTCACGGGGTGGCCAAGGTGATTTGTTGCAGATAAACAATACGTTTAAGCTGCTTTTATTTTGAGTAATATTCTTCATATTGAAACAATATTTACAGAAAAGATCATAAGGTAATCTGTAAATCTATGGCTATTAATTTTCACATAATCAAATATATGCATGGCATTGTTCTTCTTTCGATGTCCCCCGGCTCAGGATAATTTCTTTTTAGATTTAAATTTATTAAAAAACTTATTCCAGCTTTCTGTGTCCATCAGTTGTGCATCCGAAGTGGCTTTGTAGGTTAAAAATAAACCCAACGGCAGCACCACCAGAGTAGATAGCCACAATCCAAACTCCACATTCATCTCACCTGTTTTTACCGCTTTTTCTCCGGTAATGGATATAACATGGTATATCACAAAAAACAGAACAGAAACAACAACCGGCAGGCCTAATCCTCCTTTTCGTATTATTGCACCCAGAGGTGCGCCAATAAAGAAGAATATGAAGCACGCTATCGATAGTTGAAACTTCTGATGCCAAACAACTTCATGCTTTGTAATTATTTGCTTTCTTGATTTTTGCCCTATATTGAAGTCAATAATATTTTTCTTTGCATTACGAGCATCCCGCTGGGCAATTTCTATTATTTCAACTTTATTTTGAATGTTGAAATTGTCAATAATAGGTATTCTTAATGTATCAATTAGTTGGTCGGATCTATTATTTGGCAGTACCGTGTTCGAATCGCTCATGTATGAGTATTTCTTCAGGAAATTATCTAAATACCGGTTTTTAGCAACAATATGTTTTTCACTCAGCGAATCAATAGAATGATTTAACTGTTGAATGTTTAGCATTGAATAATGCGATTTGAATAGTTCTTCGTTAGTTCTGTTAAGGTTAAACTGCGAAAGATCGAAATTTAATATTTGTTTATGGAACTTGGTAGCTTCAAATGGTCTGCTTATTCTGTACCTAGAAACATTTGTAACCTCATTATAAGTATATCCATCATATAGAGTAAATATTAGATTTTTTTGATCAGGGCTCATCTGCATTGTTCCACTTTCGGCTGTAGTAACTGTTATATTCCCTTGATTTTTAGAGTGATTGTAAATTTTTACATTATAGATGGTTTTGTTATCTTTTGCTTTTTTTCCAACTCTAATAACAAACCCTTCCAAGCCATGGTAATAAATCCCCTCGTTGATATTAAATGCCAGCTTCTGTTGCCGTACATCATAAAGTAGAGATCCAAATTTAAGGTTTGCAACGGGGAGTACATAGTTGGAAAACAGAAATGCTGCTACACTAATTATTAGGGAAAGTAAAATCAATGGTTTCATGGCTTTTCTCAAGGATATTCCTGCTGCTTTCATGGCAACCAATTCATAATGCTCGCCCATGTTTCCAAAAGTCATTAACGACGATAGAAGTATTGCCAAAGGAAGAGCCAATGGAACAAAAGTTGATGAGGCATAAAACATTAGTTTAGCAATTATATACCACTCTAGTCCTTTACCAACAAGATCATCAATATATTTCCAAAGAAACTGAAGTAATAGTATAAAAAGAGAAACAAAAAAAGTAAACACGAAAGGTCCCAGATAGGACTTTAGCATATATAAATTGAGTTTCTTCATGGTTATAAAAAATTGATGCAAATATAACTACAAATTTCCTGAGTCAAAAGACCTGAGTTTTAAGATTTAAGTATTGAGGCCACTTTAAAAAGTGATATAGGTATTACAAACGAAGCAATGAAATCTTTAGTGATGAAAATCAACAAATTACCACAGGCGAAGCCCTCGCGATGACATCCTATTTGTTTTTTCTGAATTTTTCTTATGCTCCTAAATCAAAAGGAACATATAACAAGTCAATAATAACATATAGCTACTAACCAATAAAATGTTGCATATAAAATTTTTTTATCTTCATGGTGCAACCATTTAGCCATAGTTAGGTATCTTTGATTTATAATTTAGTTGTTAAGTTTTTTGTAATTATTTGTAAAGGTGTACTAACAATATATTATATTTGTTGCCTGAAAAGGAAAAGATAATTAACCATTTGTTAAATTAAAATTAGAATCATGAAAAAATTATTACTTTTTGTATTAGCTATTGGATTTGGTTTTACATCATTTTCACAAGCTAATAAAGTTGTGTTTATGGGTGCCAAAGCTCCCGAAGCTGCTGTAATGGAAATGCCGCCCCAGCAAAATTCAAGTACTATTATTGCAAGTGAGGTGCCTACTACTAAAACTGAGATTTTGAATGGCAGAGCCACTAGTTTTGTTCCAATAGGCCAATCAGGTAATGCGTACGGTTTTTATAACAACTCAAGAACCTATGTTTGGGCAGACCCAAACCTGAATAGTGTTGTTTTTACACACAGAATGACTGGCGGTGTTGAAGTTGAGGGTAATAGTCGTTTAGCCTATGACCTTTCAACCGATGGCGGAACGAGCTGGACAACCAACGCTCATGTTTATTCACCATTAGGACCAGGACCTCAGTATCCTGATGCTGCTGGTAGATATCCTCAGGGAGGAATTATTAATCCTGAGGGAAATACAGACCCAGCAAATGCACATTACACATATTTTGCTGCTACTCTAGACGGAACCAATGGCGGTAGTTGGGGTGGATATTGCTATGGTTCGAATCCACTAATAGAAACTGACCCTACAAACCCATCACAGGTTAACTTAACAACTGAAGGTGATTATATCCGTTATGTACCTGATGCTTTTACTGTAGCACAAAATGGTGTTGCTTGGTATTATGATGGAAGCGTTGATTGGTCGAGTGGAGCAAGTGATTATACCGGTAATATAATCCTTGGAAGAGGCGAAATTGTAGATGATGAAGTTGTGTATGAAGAGAGACTTATTGAATTCCTTGATCCAGGTAACTCGATCAATGATTATAAGATTGCATTTGCTCCTGACGGACAAACTGGGTATATAGTTGCTTCAGGTACAAATGATGTTGGTGTGGCAGCATACAGTTATAGTGCTCCTTATATACTTAAAACAACTGACGGTGGTGAAGCTTGGAGTGATGCTACTCTTGTTCAACTTGGTGGTGTTGATGGT
>JABMPH010000362.1 GCA_013203805.1 Bacteroidota bacterium
CTTTTCTCTATGTATAATATTAATTAGAATCGTCACAATTATTCACTCAACTTCTAAGCGCGTTATAAAATTTCACCTGTTCTAAACAAGAATACTCCATTTTCACACGAGGACATATTATCTTCAAATAGATTTTGAATAGTCTAATTATGGAAATTCTCAAGGCTAATTCACAATTATTGGCATTTATCCACAATATTTCGCAATATTTCGCGAACGGTTAATGCTTATATAAATATCTCCACGTTTTCTAGCCAAAATTGAATACCTTAATATTATCATTGAAAATGTTATCGCTGTTTTTACGTTTTGTTGAAGATGTAGCCTTCCCCGAAAATGTAGCCTTCCCTTCTTTAGGACATAGCTAATTCAGACTTTTTTGAATTTGTTATTACTTATAAAGGTGACAGATATAAAATTAAAAAATCAGTTTATTGCTTTCTAAAAAGCATCATGGTCTTTTCATCCAAAAATAATATTTTTATTAAAATCATGACTTTATGCCCTTTAGGGACATGACTGTCTGATGATAAAACTTGAATCTAAAACCACTTGCTCGGGATCCATATTAATTGCCTTATTATCAATCATTTTCATCAAAATCCTCACTGCTTCCCTGCTCATTTGTTTTAGAGGTTGTTCAATGGCTGTTATCGGGGTTCTTGCAACACTATAAGCATCAGTATCATCAAAGCTTATCACAGCAATATCTTCAGGTATCCTTTTTTTCATATTCCAAATTGCCTGCACACCTGTTACGCCAAGTTTATTAGTTGTAAATAACATGGCATCAACACTATTCCTGATTACATCTACAACGGCATCATTGACTTCATCCATCAAATTACTATATTCCAAATGTTTTACAAATTCATGATTAACTTTCAATCCATAATCGGTTAAAGCATCCAAATATCCCTGAGTACGTTGGTTCATAGTAATAAGCTCATTGTTTACATTTATTAATGCAATTTTTTTTCTACCATATTTTATCAGTCTTGTGGTCGCATCGTATGCAGCCTTATGGTTATTAATAATTACTGAATTTGCATTCAAATTCTCAAAAAACCTATCAATAACAACAAAGGGAATATTTTGAGAAAATAAAGAGTTTAAAATTTTAGTACTATTTATTGGTGGTGTCAATATTAATCCATCAACCTGGCGATTCTTAAAATTTTCCAATTGAGAATTAAAAGTTTTTTCATTTTCATCCGAACTGCAATAAATAACGCTATAGCCTAAATTACTAAATTCCTGCTCAATTTCTCTGGCCAGTTTAGCAAAAAAAGGATTCGCAATATCTGCAACGATTAACCCAATAGTAAACGTTTTACCTGTCTTCAGGCTTTGAGCCATATAGTTGGGTTGATAGTTCGATTTTTTAACATAATCAAGAACTTTTTTAGTGAGTTCTTCACTTATCCTCATCTCATTGCTTTTCCCGTTCAACACAAAGGATACAACGGTTCGTGAAATTCCAAGCTCTTTCGCAATATCTTTACTTGTCATTTTTTTCTTTTGCATATCAAATATTGTTTATCATTAGCATCCGTCTAAAATAATATAAAAAATAACTGATTCACTAAATCATTTTTTAATATACGCTACTAATAGTTGATTGTTAATAGTATCTTTCTCGTTTATAATTTTTACTATAATTCGTCCTTAAGGATTCTTGATTTTCCACTTATTAAAAATAGCCTCTAATTCCTTAGTTTTTTCAGGATACTTTTCTGCAATATTTGTTGTTTCTCCAATATCATCCTTTAGGTTAACCAAAAAATAATAAGGAGCGTTTGACTTTAAAATATTTCTATAATTAAGATCAATTATTACCGGATTTATCACCAGTTTCCAGTCTCCTTTTCTAACAGCTTTTTGCTGATGAAACTGCCAACAAAATGTATCATGTAAAGTCTCTTTATTTTCATCAATAATTATAGGAATTAAGCTTTTGCCATCTATATCATCCACGCTTAAATCTATCCCGCATAAATCGGCAAGCGTTGGCAACCAATCAGCAGTAAAGGCCATCTGATTACGCACCTGAGCTGCTTTTATACCTTTGGGCCATGAGATTGCGGCTGGCACTCTGATACCACCTTCAAAGAGGCTGAATTTATTGCCTTTGTAGGGACAAGAGCTTCCTCCTCCACCAAGTGCTGCTTTTTCAGTTGAATATCCGTTATCGCTCTGAAATATAATTATTGTATTTTCTCGCAATCCTGACTCTTCAAGTTTAGCTAGCAAACCATCAATATTATCATCCATAGTTGATAAAAATGCGGCATATAGATTTCTTGGATATGGAACTCCCTTTTTGTTGTAATAGTCCAACCATTTTTTATCACCTTGATATGGATAATGAGGAACGTTTAGAGCATAATATATGAAAAACGGGTGGTCCTTATTACTATCAATAAAGCTCTTGGCATGGTCAAGCATCATATCAGGGAAATATTCGCCTGGACGATATATTAACCTGCCATTGAGGTGTAAATCATTTTTGTATTGCCCCCCAAAGTGAGAATAGTTATCAATGCAACCGACAAGAAATCCAAATGAGTAATCAAATCCCTGTGCATTAGGTTGTTGATCTTCAGATTGCCCCAAATGCCATTTCCCAATATGAGCTGTCGCATATCCAGCGTCCTGAAACATTTCAGCCATGGTATATTGCTCATTTGGCATACCACCTTCAGGTACTCCTGCTTTTACAAGCTCAGGTACTCCTGCACGTTGTGGCGTTCTTCCAGTTAATAAACAAGCACGCGTTGGTGAACAAACAGGTGAAGCATAGAATTGAGTAAACTTGACGCCACTTGTGACAATCTTATCCATATTAGGTGTCACTAAATCTTCAGCTCCATAGCAGTTCATGTCAATACTTCCTTGATCATCTGTAAGTATAACAATGACATTGGGCTTTTCTGTATTCTGGGCACTTCCGCTTAACCCCGCAAATAAGAGGGGAACGAATAAGAATTTAAGTTTAGTTTTCATCAGAATTATTATTACTAATATCGGACATAAATAGTGTATATGGATTATTGTAAAATTCTAAAAAATCAGGCACGCTAGGATGACCAGGATAAGGAACATGAAAATGGGATGTACTTGCGTTGCGCCAAACCATTACATAGCTAATTTGACGTGTTATATCATTATACATGATAAGCTTTAATAACTTTTCCGTGAACCAATCACTTTCAGGCATTGTAGCCTTAGCATCCTCGGTAAACGCACCAGTTTCAGTCAAAGCAGCAGGTTTGTTCTTCTCATTGGCTATAGATACTAAGGTTTCTAACATTTTTACGAATCTTGGCATATTTGTCGCATTTTCACGTAAATCATAGTAATTGTCCTGTCCTAAAATATCTACATACTCATCGCCAGGGTAAGCATAGAGATATTCCTCCCGACTATCATTTTTGGCGGGTGAATAGGCGTACAGGAGGTTATCTACCCCTTTTTCATCAGACAAATAACTTACTGTAAATTGCCACAGTGAAATAAAATCCTCTTCCGAACAGTTTCCCTTGCCCCACCAAAACCAAGCACCTGTATGTTCATGCCAGGGCCTAAAAATGATTGGTATTTTTTTACCATCGTCATCAATGAGTGAATTGAAAAAGGAGGCTATATTGTCTAATTGAGTTAAAAAAACTTGATGTTTTTCGCCACCGGGCAAGATGGCTTTCACTACACTTTTTGATTTGTCGGGATGATCTTTCCACATATAGTTCCCGCCATAAGGATTTTCTGCATGCCACTCAATTGTATTGAAC
>JABMPH010000363.1 GCA_013203805.1 Bacteroidota bacterium
AAAATATATAGAGATGTTTATTTTAATGATAGTTGTATTTGTTCTTGGGTATACAGCAATTGCCCTCGAGCATCCTTTAAAAGTAGATAAAGCAGCATCAGCCCTTATATTAGGGATGTTAATGTGGGTTATCTTTGTCTTTGGCCGTACCGATATATTAAATATGGTAAATGAGACTGGCGGATTTTTAAGTCAGTCGTGGCGCGAATATGTTCATGAAGCTGGAATACATGATCCGGGAGCTGGTGATATGTTAGGTTTCATAACTCATCACGAAGTGTTGCATCATCTGGCTGAAATCTCAACAATATTGTTTTTCTTGCTTGGCGCGATGACTATTGTAGAAACAGTAGATCAACATCAGGGATTTAAAATTATTACCGATAAAATTCAAACAACAAATAAAGTAAAGCTGTTATGGATACTTAGTATTCTAACATTTTTCATGTCGGCAGCACTCGATAATTTAACAACAACAATTGTGTTGATTGCTTTATTACGTAAGCTTATTGCTGATAAACAGGAACGTTGGTTATATGCATCAATGGTAGTTTTGGCTGCCAATGCCGGTGGAGCCTGGTCACCAATTGGAGATGTAACAACTATTATGCTTTGGATTGGCGGACAAGTTACAACAGTTAATATAATTGGGATGGTGTTCCTTCCAAGTTTAGTAACCATGATTGTACCTGTTGCAATACTTTCTTTTACTTTAAAAGGAAATGTTGAACGACCTGTATTAAACAATGGAGACACCAAAGAATTCACAACTCCATTCGAGCGTAATTTATTATTTTATATGGGTGTTGGTGGTTTATTATTTGTGCCTGTATTTAAAACTGTAACACATTTGCCTCCCTACATGGGAATGCTATTAAGTTTGGGTATTATTTGGCTAACTACCGAAATAATGCACAGAACAAAACCACTGGAAGATCGTCGTACTTTAACAGTTATAGGAGTACTTCGTAAAGTAGATGTTCCAACTATTTTCTTCTTTATGGGAATACTATCTGCTGTAGCAGCAATGCAGTCAGCGGGACACCTTACTTTATTAGCCGACTGGTTAAATACTAACGTTGGAGATGTTTATGTTATTAACCTTATTATTGGTGTACTTTCATCAATTGTTGATAATGTACCACTTGTAGCTGGAGCAATGGGAATGTATGAAATTGCACAGGCTGGTGCCACTGGTTATGCTGCAAACTTTGTTGTTGACGGAATATTCTGGGAATTCCTTGCTTATTGTGCAGGTACTGGCGGAAGTATTCTTATTATTGGTTCAGCTGCTGGTGTAGCTGCCATGGGAATGGAAAAAATTGATTTTATCTGGTATATGAAACGAATCAGTTTATTAGCCTTAGCGGGTTATCTTGCAGGTGCAGCAGTTTATTATGCACAAATTCAGATACTTCATTAAAATAACAATATAAACAATGGAACCCCGGCTGGTAACTTCCGGGGTTTTTTGCGTTTTGTAGAATATATTTAGGCGGTCTCTTAATAACCTAGAGTCATTTTTGTTAGTTTTACACTTTAAATTAAACAATTATGAATCGCAAGAATGCAATAATACTAAGTGTATCATTTTTCGTCCTGGTTGCACTTATTTGGTATTTTTCTTCTTCAACTGTCGAAACTTCAAATACAATAATGGTTGAGGTTGAAAGAGGTACATTTGTTATAGATGTTACAACAACTGGTGAGCTTGAAGCAAGAAGTAGCGAAGATATTCAGGGGCCAAATCCCAATGCTTTACGAAATGCGCGAATACATAGGTATATGATCGAGGATATTGTTCCTGATGGTACTGTTGTAGATTCAGGACAATGGGTAGCGACTCTTGATAGAAGTGATTTGCAGAATAAAATAACTGATCAGGAATTGGAAGTTGAGAAACTTGAAACTCAGTTTGTAAAAACCCAGTTGGATACAACGCTTACATTACGTGCTACCAGAGACGAACTAATAAATCTTCAATTTTCACTTGAAGAAAAACAAATCGTAGTCGATCAGTCGATTTATGAACCACCAGCAACTCAACGGCAGGTGAAGATAGATTTCGATAAAACTCAGCGATCGTTAAATCAAAATGTCGAGAATTACGAAATTAAACAGCAAAAGGCAAATGCTGATATGCGTGAGGTTGCTACTAATTTGCATAAGGCACGCCGTGAATTGGCTGAATATACTGATCTTAAAAAAGAGTTTGTAGTTATTGCACCAAAATCAGGAATGGTTAATTACAAACGCGATTGGAATGGTAAAAAGCAGGGGATAGGAGCACAGATAAGTGTGTGGGAAAACGTTGTAGCCCAATTACCAAACTTATCAGCAATGAACTCTCGTACTTATGTAAATGAAATCGATATTAGTCGTGTTCAGGATGGTCAAAAAGCCATTATTGAAGTAGATGCATTTCCCGATAAAAGTTTTGCCGGTATTGTTATGGAGGTAGCAAATATGGGTGAGCAAATGCGAAATTCGAATGCTAAAGTATTTGAAGTAGTATTGCATGTTGATGGCTTTGATTCCATATTACGCCCTTCTATGACAACCAAAAATCGTATAATAACTGAGGTTATTGATTCTGTGCTTTTTGTACCAATTGAATGTGTGAATATTATAGATACGATAAATTTTGTGTATACTTCTAAAGGAAGAAAACAGGTAATCCCGGGAAAAACAAATGAAACCAGCATTATCATTTATGACGGTTTGGATGAAGGTGATGAAATTTATTTAATTCCACCTGAAGGTGCTGATAGTTGGTCGTTGGAGAGGTTAGATCAGAAAATTTTAGATAGTTATAAAAAATTGATTGAACCTGAGAAAAAGAACGAGGAACCTAAAAAGCAACCAAATCCAGATGGAAACAAGAAACGTGGATCAGGTGGTAAGAGAAACAAATAATTATTAACAAATGGAACGATATTTCTTAATACTATCCATTTCATTAGAAGCTGTTTTTACCAATAAATTCAGATCAATATTAACTGCACTTGGGATTATTTTTGGCGTTGCGGCAGTTATTGCAATGCTGGCAATAGGAAATGGTGCGCAGCAGGAAATATTGGAGCAAATAAAACTCGTTGGGTTAAATAATATTATAATCACACCTAAAGATAATGGGAGTTCTGGTAGTGTTTCGGAAGAAGAGGAGGACGAGACTAAAGCAATGAGTAAAAAATTCTCACCAGGCCTTACATTGAAAGATGCCGAGAATATATTAAAGTCATTACCAACAGTTGCAAAGGTTAGTCCCGAGATAGTATATTCTACTCCGGCATTAAGAGAAGGGAAGAATCTTACAGTTAGTTTGAGTGGTGTAACACCTGAATATTTCACACTATTTAATCAGGAGCTAAAAAAAGGAAGTTTTTTTAATGCCGAACAAATGGAACTTGGTGCTCCTGTGTGTATAATAGGTCCTGAGGTAGTTGCAAAACTATTTCCAAAAACCGATCCACTGGGTAAACAACTTAAATGTGGAAGTATTTGGTTAAAAGTTATAGGAGTGCTGAAAGGAGTAGCCGTTAGTCAAAAGGCAGAGGAGATGGGCATTAGTAGCTATAACAGAAATGTTTATATCCCAATAAAAACCATATTGCTTCGATTTAAAGATAGATCACTACTAGCTCAGTCTTCTTTGATGTCTGGAGGACAGGTATTTTATTTTGGAAATAGTGTTATGTATACCTCAGGTGGTGATAATAGCGGTGAATCGGATAATCAGCTCAATAAAATAGTTGTGCAGGTAAAAGAAAGCGGGCAGTTGACATCAACTGTTGAGGCCATAAAGCAAATTTTAAAAAGGAGGCATTTTGGTGTTGATGATTTTGAGATAAGCATTCCCGAGTTACTTTTAAAACAGGAACAGAAAACAAAAGATATTTTCAATATTGTGCTTGGCGCAATCGCCGGGATTTCCCTAATCGTTGGTGGAATTGGGATTATGAATATTATGCTTGCATCAGTTATGGAACGAATCCGTGAGATTGGAGTAAGGAGAGCAATGGGCGCTACTAAAAAAGATATTGTGTTTCAGTTTTTAGCTGAAGCAACATTTATTAGTATCACAGGTGGATTAATTGGAATTTTGTTGGGTGTAATAATGTCAAAAACTATAGCAGTTTCCACAGATATTAAAACAATTGTTTCTTTTGGATCAATACTTCTATCATTTGGAGTAGCAGCATCCGTTGGGATTATATTTGGTTGGCTGCCCGCCCGAAAAGCCGCTGAGCAAGATCCTGTGGAATCACTTAGGCATGATTAATTAATTCCGTCGTATAAATATTTTTGTTTTTTCCAAAAAAAACAAAAAATAGGTATAAAAAAAGATTTTTTAGGTACTACTAAGTAAGGGTACATTTAATTGCCCAGCAGTACTTTACTGCATAAATTGCTATTTTAATAAACCTAAAAAATTTAAATCATGAAAAAACGATTTCGTAAAAAATCCCTAACCAGCTGTATATTAAATATATATAGTTTAAAAAATGGGGGGGGTAGTTCAGTGCTATTCCTTGTTTTAACCTTAATCTTATTATTTAGTGGAGTGCATAATTCGGTATCACAGGATTTGATACCGGGAGTATTAATTGTAAACGCTAACACGGAAGAGGCTAGACCGTCAAAAGGGAAAATGGTTAAGAGTGAAGCGTTACTAGATTTATTCAGTGATTATGGCGTTACGTCATACACTCAAAGTATGCCTTTTGCACGAACACCTTCTTTACACAATGTTTATAAAATTGAGTTTACCGGTGATCAACAGGATTTTATTGATGATCTTGAGCAAAATGCTCCAAATATGATTAGTGGGATTGAGCAATTGTACGAACCAGTTGGAATGTATGAACCCGAAGATCACTTGTGGAAAGCCGGAAGTCTTTGGCATCTGAATATAATACAGGCCGACAGCGCATGGGATTATACACGTAGCAGCGACAGTATTGATATTACCGTAATTGATCAATTCGTGCCAGATCTGGGTCACCCCGACCTTGCCACAAAAATAAATCCACCTTTTGATCCATATAGTGGAACTGTATTTCCTATTGGTATGAATGTTATGTTCCATTCGTCTACTGTGTGTAGTTTTGCTGCAGCTGAAACAACTGAAACTGGCGGAACAGCACTAGGACAACTTGCTGCAAGTGGGTTTAACTCAAATATTATATATATAATTGGTTGGGGCGACCAGGTACAAAAAGCCTTATTCGCGTCAACCGTATTAGAAACCGAAGTGATAAATATATCAACACATACTGGCTTCCATAACCCAAATATGGATACTGTAATTCTTGCGCGAAAGAGAACAATGTTCAACGAAATTTTCGAAAATGGAACAGTGGTAGTTGCTTCAGCAGGTAATGACCCGTTAGATCCTCCACCAGTATATTTTAACGGGTATGTTGACGAAAGGATAATTCAGGTTTCTGGAACCGATTCAACTGATCATTTTGGTATTGATGATGGCTTTGGCGGAGTAACGTCTTTTTCTCATTTTTCAGCTGTTGACCTTTGTGCACCGGGATACAGCATGTATGGTCCTGATCGTGTTATATTAGATTCTGTTGATTCTGCCACTGGTGATACAGTTTATTATGCAAACTTATGGCCCTATTACGGTGGTCATTCAGGCACTTCTTTCTCCGCCCCAATTGTTGCAGGTGTTGCAGCTCTTATCAAATCTATTAATCCATGTTTAGCGCCTGAAGATGTACAAGAAATCCTCAAAAGTACTACTGATACAATAGTTGATGCTAGTAGTTATGTAGGTACGATAGGTACAGGAAGATTAAACGCCTACAAAGCAGTCAAACTTGCATACGAATCATATAGTTTTCAAAACTATACGATTCAATCTGGTGAAAATTTAACATGGAATGATGTTCATTTTATTGATACATTATACCTTGAACCTAATAGTTCATTAACTATTAACAAAAATTGCTTCTTTAATACTGGAGGACACATTCTTATTGACACTTTAGCAAAACTTAATGTAAATAATGCAACATTAACAACAACTTGTCATAACATGTGGTATGGAATTCAAGTATGGGGCAAAACTGAAGCTAGTCAATATCCTAACACAAGCTATAATTACATACAAGGAAGGCTTGTACTTAATAATGCTACCATTAAAAACGCTCACGAGGCAGTAAGCTTGTGGAAAGATGGCGACTTAAACAGCACTGGAGGTTACGTTATTGCTGAAAACTCAACTTTTATAAATAATCGTAGATCGGTAGCTTTTATGAGTTATCATAATTATCATCCAATATCCTTAAATCCTGATTGGAATTTCAGTAGATTCAATAATTGTGATTTTATAGTTGATGAGCATTATCTAGGAGATTCTCCTTTTCACGGTATGGTAAGCTTATGGGATGTTGAAGGAGTAAGTTTTAGTGGGTGTGATTTTGTTAATAACAGCGATTCAATATACGATGGTTCAGGTAATTTAATAGATGAGGAATTAACAGGTTTCGGATTATGGTCGGTAAATGCAGGCTACGAAGTATCATCTGCATGTAATTCACAAGCATATCCTTGTCCTGAGGAGTATGTTGACTCAAGCAGATTCGAGAAACTGGAATATGGTATTCATGCAATAAATACAAAATCTGCAAATACAATTACAATTAAAAACAGTATATTTGATGATAATATTACAGGACTATACACCAGTGCTATTATGCAACCCACAATTACATTTAACACTTTTAAAATAAATCCTGTTAATACATATGCAAACGAAATATACGGAGGTTTGTATCTTGATAATTATACTACAGGCTTTATTGTAGAGGAAAATATGTTTACTGATGGTCAGGGAGTAACGCTGCTGCCCGGTATTATAATGCAAAGTGTTGGTATGTGTGTAAATAATTCGGGAAGTGATGATAACTTTATTTATAATAACACATTCGAGAACTTATATGTTGGAGTATTGGCGCAAAATTATAACAGGAGTAATGATCCATTAGGCGATAATGGTCTTGAAATAAAATGCAACCAATTTTTCAATATACAGTATGACATAGCTGTTACCACCAATCAACCCCTCAATTTAATGTCAGGAATCAAAGGAAATCAGGGTTCCAACGGTGCCGGTATTACCGACCCCGCCGGAAATATTTTCAGTCCGTATAACGAACAAGTATATGATGCATGGGATATTTATACAGAGGTTCCCAGAGCAATAAATTACTGGTATCATGCTAACCAAAATGGATACGAATTAAGACCCGATTCGGTAACATTTCTTATTGTTCAGACACGTCCAAATACTATAGTTGATCCTTTTGATTTAGATGATGCCTGCCCGTCCAATTACTCAGGTGGCGGCGGAATCGAGGAACTAAAAGGGTTAGTAACCGAAATGGAATTCAAAACCGATTCGGTAAGCGAACTATTAAGCCTGTTGGTTGATGGCGGTAATACCGATGCAACCATTATTGATGTTGAAACCGCCTGGCCCGATCAAACCATGGAGGTGCGCAATGATTTGTTAAATAAATCGCCTTACTTAAGCGATACGGTTATGGTTACCACTGTGCAACAGGAAGATGTGTTACCGGCTGCCATAGTTACTGAAATATTAACAGCAAATCCACAATCGGCCAAATCGGATCGTGTTCTGGACGAAGTATATGCACGTAATGACATTACCAATAGCCAAATAGACCAAATTGAAGCTAATGATATGATAATTGGTGCTAAAGAATCGCTTGAAATAAGAAAAGCACAATACGCCGGCTTTCGTAATTATGCGGTTAACAGGTTAATTGCAGCCTTTAAATCAGATACTTTAAATACCGGTAATTCCGATAGTATAATTTCGTTACTTAATCAACAGGATTTTACCGGAGCAAAATATCAGCTGGCATTCGAGTATCTTGCCATTGGCCAATTACAGCAGGCACAAGACGAAATTAATGCAATTGACGATAATTATGAGTTGGATACCCAAAGCCTTAACGAACATATCCAGTTGGAAGCTTATTTGGGAATATTGGTTCAATTAGCCCAAAGCAACAGTAACATTTACCAGTTAACTGCAACTCAAAAAACCACCTTGTACAATATTTACCAAAACTCAACTGAAAGAGCCGGAGCATGGGCAATGAATATATTACGAACAGTTGATACACTTACTTACAAAGAAAACTATTTATTGCCCGATGGAAGCAATAAGAGCAGTTTAGTAAAAAGGCAAAGGCCTAATAACGAAGTTTTTGAGAGCAGCAAACTAAAAGTATATCCTAATCCGGCAAAGGATTACGTAATTGTTGAATACCAGTTGGCAGGTGATACCGACAAGGCTGTTGTAAAGGTTATCGACAATAACGGCTTTATAAGGCAAGCAGTAATACAGCAAAACAATCACGGATTTGCTGTTATGGATACTCGTGAACTAGAACCCGGCACATATATTTGCCATGTAAGTGCCAATGGTATTTTAGTTGGAGTAGCTAAATTTATTGTTGTTAATTAAAATTATACTCCCCATGAAAGAACATCTTCATGGGGAGTATTTAAATTTTCATATTATGAACAGGTACTATTATCAATTAATACTAGAACTATTAACTTTGCTATTACTACCCTTTTTTGCAACTTCACAAACCTATTTTAGCGAGCGTTATAACTTAAGTCTTGCAGGATCGTTAGATTTTAGTAATGGTATTATATGCAGTGGCGATTCCTACATTGTTCCAGGAGGCCATACATATATGGACAGCTATAGTTATAATTATATTAGTATTATGAAATTGCATAATGATGGTGCTGTTGAATTTATTAAAAACTTTGGTGATTCAACATCTAGTTATAATATGAATTTTCATCAGGGAGGGTTTAGAGAGACTAATGAGGGTGATTTTTATTCGGTTGGTGCGAGAGTAAAATATACAGGTAATTCGAGTAATTACGTTGGCATGATATATAAGTTTGATAAGGATTTAGATACTTTGTGGACCAAAAGCATTGGTGAATTACAATTTCCTTATGATACAACATACATATTCCGCCATTTTGATTTATTACCTAATAATGAACTCATCATTATTGGTAGTTGTGTGTTTGAAGGCTCAACCAGTAATGCCATATTACTCAAAACCGACAGTATGGGTAATGAGTTGTGGCGAAAATATTATTTCAGCGGCCCGTTAAACCTTGGTAT
>JABMPH010000032.1 GCA_013203805.1 Bacteroidota bacterium
CCGCCCTTTAATCCGCTTACAATAATTTTATATGCCATATGGCCTTCGGGAGATTCTTCATAATCAAATGGCAACCATGCTTGTGTATCTTGTCCGCCTGCACATCCTATAAAAAGTTGACCTTCGTCTTCTGAGTCGAGGTTGAGCAGGATATCGCTTTGCAGAAATCCAGGTTTCAGACCAAATGCTCCGGTAAGACCGGTTTCTTCATCGATTGTGAACAGGCATTCGATGGGTCCATGTTCAATATCTTTCGAAGCAAGAATTGCAAGCTGAGCAGCTATGCCAATCCCATCATCAGCACCTAAGGTTGTTCCGTTGGCTGTTACCCAATCTCTATCAATTACTGATTCAATGGGATCGTTATCAAAGTCATGCACTTTATCGCTGTTTTTTTCGCAAACCATATCTATATGGCTTTGAAGTACTACAGATTTACGGTTTTCCATGCCTGGGGTTGCAGGTTTTCTGATAAGAACATTTCCAATTTCATCCTGAATAGTTTCAAGATTCTGCTCATTACCAAATTTCAGTAGGTAGCTTATTATCTTTTCTTCCTTTTTTGAAGGACGGGGAATTTCTAATACTTCTTTAAAATATTGCCATACAATTGCCGGCTGAAGTTTTAATATATCTGTATTCATAATGTAAAGTTTATTTGAAGCAAAGTTATTAAAAGTAACTTAGTATTTTTGCATTTTATTTGAATATGAGAACACTAATCGCAATAATCATACTTGTACTAAACTCACTGAGTGGGTACTCGCAGTTATCCTTGCTAAATGAGTATATTCAGTTTAATCATAAAACGGAAGTTCATCCAATAACCACAAATGAGAAAATAGGATTGCCGTTGGTTTTTTTTGGTGGTAATGATATAGTTATCATCTATTTAGATAGTGATAATAAGTATCAGCGAGAGATTGCACTTAAAAAGTCATCGAATAATACAAGACAATATTTAGGTGGCTATTTAACGGATAGTACTTTAGTGCTTGCCTTTAGTAATAAAAAAATGACTTCCCTAACCAGGGTATTAATCAATCTCGCTACCGGAGATCATGAAGAAATTACTAACGAGGATATCAAAGTAGATAGGAAATATCTAGCTTCCTGGGAAGTTAAAGATAGCTTGATAGTATTAAGCATTGTGGAAAATTCAAATATTTTGGTAGTTAATAAGTACTATGGAGAAAGCAATGGTTCTTTTGTTGGATACGAAATTGACCTGAGTAAATATAAAAGAACTTTAGATGAAGGCTCACTTTACAGTATTATTGATGCAAATGATTATGGGTTACAAAAGATTACCAGCTTATTGCCGATTAGCCTTTATACTGCTTCAGCCAAAAATAAGACTTATAAAATAAGTGATAAGATTGTAATTACATTGGATGGATTAGCAGATACAACATTTTTTATCAGTCTTAATCTGAAAACCGGGGGTTATGAATTTAATAATTTCCCATATGAGAATAATACTTTTATAGAAGACGATATAACAGAAATCAATTCATTCATATATGACGATAATCTTTTTCAAGTAAGGTTTAGTAATTCTAACATTGGAATAAAAATCCATAGCCTTAATAAACAAGGAGTTGAAGTTTATTTTAGTGGCAATAGAAGAAGCAAGGTAGACTTTGCTAATTCAGGTTTTGTTAAGAGAAACGAGCAAGAAGGTTTGATGTACGGGCATCCGGTAAAAAGAAATATCAAAAAGTCGAAGAAGTTTTATAGGATGGCGTCGGCGATGAAACCTTCAATTACTGTTTTTAAGAATAAATCTAATTATCAACTTGTTATTGGTGCAGTTGCAGAAACTCAGAATTCACGAGGAGTATCGGGGAGTATGTTTCTTACCTCAGGGGGAGATATGAAAGTTGGTATGGGTGATTATCTTGTGATGCCCGATCCTATTTATTACTTTCCATCAAATTATAGCTTTACATCCTACTTGTCTCGAAAGTCGGTTTATTTTTATAGTGTTATCAAATCTGTATCACTTACTCATTCAAATACGCTAATCACGAAATACACTTATAATTTTATACAGGATTATGCCAATTTACTGCCCGGTAATAATGGTCTTGTAACAATATTTAAGTTTAAAGGAGACTACTATTTAGGTTATTACTCGTATGCCAGCCAAACTTATAATGTTGAGTGGTTTAAGAATGTTGATGATTATTCGATACAGTTCTAATGATATGAAATAACTTTCCGAAGATTAAGGAAACTAGAGTGATGTAACTATTCCCAAGGCCTCAATTCATCTGCATCAGCCCAAGCCGCTACCCAGCCGGGAACCGTATAATCAATTTTATCATAACCCATTGCTGTTAAGACGTCATGAGTTTTTACAATGCCTTTGTTTGATGTTACTGCAGTACGTATCAGAGCAGCAGAATGGATTTTACCATTGCTAATGGTTTTTTGGTGGAAGTAGAACCATTTTTCATCGTATCCAACAACTTGTGAATATAGCATATACTTCTGCCAAAATTTTAAACGGTGACGATATCGTACACTCGCACCTGCAACGGCCAAGCCCCAACCTTGTTTTCTGACAACCTTTAATAAACCGCTTCTCAAAGCCAGATCAAATCTGCCAAAATCCATCATCGTTAAATGCCGCCCATTGTTAAGCTCCATAAATGGGTCAATATCAACCAAACAAACACGCATTGGTAGAACGCTTTCATCACCAATTGCAAGTTGTTTTCTAGATTTTTTGGTAGCAAAAAGTTTAATCAATCGTAAGTATGGGTACATCTATTAAGATTGTTTAAGTTTTTTGATAGTAGTAATGGGATCATCAGAACTAAAAACGGTATTCCCTGCAACCAATACATCAGCACCAGCCCCAAATAATTTTGATGCATTATCAAGTGTTACACCACCATCAATTTCAATTAGAGTATTTGAATTGGTTTTCTCTATTAGGTTTTTTAGCTTAGTGATTTTATTGTAAGTATTATTGATAAATGTTTGCCCACCAAACCCCGGATTAACCGACATTAACAGTACCAGATCAAGATCACTTATAATATCCACTAGAACATTAACCGGAGTATGTGGGTTAAGTACAACTCCTGCTTTCATTCCATTGGATTTAATCTCGGCAATACTTCGGTGTAAATGTGTACTAGCCTCATAATGAATTGTTAGTATATCAGCTCCAGCTTTTCTGAAGTCACTGATATATCTTTCAGGTTGAACTATCATAAGATGAACATCAAGGGGCTTTTTAGCAAGTTTTTTTATTGCCTTAATTATTGGCATGCCAAAGCTAATGTTCGGAACAAACATACCATCCATAACATCAAGGTGAAACCAGTCGGCATTACTGTTATTAACCATTTCAATGTCTGCTTTTAGGTTACTGAAATCTGCAGAAAGCAATGACGGTGCTATAAGGTGATCCATAGTTTAATTTTTTGCAAAGATAATAAATTGGGTGGATGGATGGAAGAATCGAAGAAAGGAAGAATGGGGGAAGGGAAGGATAAAATGATTGGAAGTATGGAAGGTTGGAAGAATTGGGTTGGTTGAATGGAACGGGTTTCTAATAAATAAAAAAAAGCGTCAGCTAAAATGCCAACGCTTTGTTTTTTATCCAAGATAAGATTTTAGAATCTTACTCCTCGAAGTATGTTTAAGCCTACGAATAGCTTTTTCTTTTATTTGTCGAACACGTTCGCGAGTTAGGTCGAATTTTTCACCAATTTCCTCAAGTGTCATTGGGTGGCCTTCACCAAGTCCGAAGTAGAGTTTTACTACATCAGCTTCACGTTGTGTAAGAGTTTGAACAGCACGGTCAATTTCTTTACGAAGTGATTCATATAATAAACCTGTTTCTGGAGTTGGACCTTCATCGCTACGAAGTACATCGTACATTGTATTATCCTCATCCTGAATCAAAGGAGCATCCATCGACACATGACGACCGGCATTACGTTGTGATTCTTTCACTTCGTTTTCGGTCATCTCAAGCTCAATGGCAATCTCTTTTTGATTAGGTTCCCTTTCGAATGATTGCTCGAGTCGGGCTGCTGCCTTATTGATTTTATTAATAGATCCAATTTTATTCAATGGAAGTCTAACAATTCTGGATTGCTCAGCGAGAGCTTGTAGAATTGATTGACGAATCCACCAAACGGCGTAGGAAATAAATTTAAATCCACGGGTTTCATCAAATCTTTGAGCAGCTTTTATAAGACCTAAGTTACCTTCATTTATTAAGTCAGGTAAGCTAAGTCCTTGATTTTGATATTGCTTTGATACAGACACCACAAAGCGAAGATTTGCTTTTGTAAGTTTCTCCAGAGCAATAC
The DNA here is from genome assembly GCA_013203805.1 of Bacteroidota bacterium. GTDB lineage: Bacteria > Bacteroidota > Bacteroidia > Bacteroidales > F082. The sequence goes on from JABMPH010000032.1 coordinate 4,338, forward strand.
GGTCTCCTTGTTTAATTCGACGTGCAAGTTCAACTTCTTGTTCAGCAGTAATCAAATCAACCTTACCAATCTCCTGTAAATATTTATCAAGTGATGCGGTTTCGCGATTTGTAACCTGCTTGGTGATCTTAAGTTGCCTCATATTATTTTTACTTTATACTGAATCTTATACGTTGATGATTTTCAAAGGTTACTTAGTAATCTATTCTTCTTTCTTAGCTCTTTCAATAAGAGCCTTACGAGATAGTTTTAGTTTTCCAGACCTTGGATCGATTCCTATGAGTTTTACTTCTATTTTATCTCCCTGATGCAATACATCTTCTACATTCTCAACACGTTTATGATCTATTTCAGAGATGTGTAATAGTCCGTCTTTACCAGGAAGAATTTCAACAAATGCTCCAAAAGCTACGATGCTTTTTACGGTACCTTGATAAGTTTTATTTAATTCAGGTACTGCAGTAATTCCACTAATCCAATTTTTAGCTGCATCAATTGAAGCTTTATTATCGGCCATTACATCAATAATACCTTTGTTGTCAACTTCTTCAATAACGATAGTTGCACCGGTTATTTTTTGGATTTCCTGAATCACTTTTCCACCAGGTCCAATTACAGCACCAATGAATTCTTTTTCAATAATCATTTGCTCAATCCTTGGAGCATTGTCTTTGTAATCTGCTCTAGGCTCTTTAATGGTTTTTGCCATCTCACCTAGAATATGGATTCTTCCCTGACGTGCTTGTTCAAGTGCTTCTTCGAGAATTGAATGTGACAGACCATCAACTTTTATATCCATTTGGCAAGCTGTAATACCATCTTTAGTACCTGTAACTTTGAAATCCATATCGCCAAGGTGATCTTCATCTCCAAGAA
>JABMPH010000364.1 GCA_013203805.1 Bacteroidota bacterium
AAATAGCAATTCGGTTTAAACTTCGTCTTGTCAATATTCATTGTTTTCCAAATGGAAATGGACGACATTCACGAATTATGGCAGATATCATTATAGAATCTATTTTTGGAAGAGAAATGTTTAGCTGGAATCATTCAAATATGGATAAGCCCAATGAAATTAGAAGAAAATATATTTCAGCAATTAGAGAAGGAGATAGAGAAAACATATATCCATTGATAGAGTTTGCAAGAAGTTGACCTTAGTTTTGGGATTTTTTTCTTTTTTATGTTGTACAAACTTAAGTAGGCGAAATCACTTTTTATGCTTGGTGGATTTGGATAAATAAGCATTTTGTTTATGATTGATTGTCCAAAATAGTGCAAGTAATATATAACTCATACCATATGCAAATCGCTGATTACTTTGTCCCAATATTGCATTGTGAAGTTTTGCTCCGGTTATCCCTTTTGATACTGGGGGAATGTCAATTGCCAGTACCAATATTGTCATTGCAATAGCAAATATGCCATCGGTTAATGTTTCGAGTCTTTGTATGCTTAATCCTTCTGGTTTAAAATTCTTGTTATCCATCAAAAGGTTTTTTACAAATATACAAAACATGAATCTGCTAGTAAAATAATTGTTTGATTAAGGTTTTATCTTGAATCCTATGAATTTGAAAAAGTATAGTAGGTGTAAGATAATCCATTAAATTTGTAGGGAATAAATTCAAATTATGGATCTCTCAAATTACAATTTAATAAACCTCTTGATGATTTTATCCGGCATAGCCATTTTTGGTTTTTTTAGTTATGCTGGAATTATATCATTATTGGAAAGAGAAGGAAGAGCATCGTCTAATTTTTTCACCCTAGGATTAGTTGTTTCAGCGATCTATATATTAATTGGCATTTCAAATTTCTCATATAAGGAAGTTGTATCAATAATTCTATTCTCATTTATTGCATTATTGTTTCTAATTTTTATTTTACCCATAAGAACAAACAAAAGGATATCAAGTGACTCACCTCATGGAAAAATTGATGAAAGAGACACGATGTTCTCACGAAATGAATTGAAAAAGGATACCAATAATTATATTGAGTATTATAAGAGTCAACCTGAAAATGAGAGTATTGATAATACCATTAAAGACAATCCCGGGTTACTAAGTCCATCGTCAGGTAATTATGATAAACTTATGTTTTCCTCATCAAAGGCAAGCTTTTTTACAATTGACGCTCTAAAATTGAAGGTTAATGGAAACGTGTCGTCCGAAAAAGTGATTCTTGATAAAAATGATATATCTAAGTACATAAAAAACTGGACCAAAAAACTTGGTGCCCTTAATGTCGGCTTTACTGAATTAAGAGACTATCACAAATATAGTTATCGTGGCAGAGGTGAGTATTATGGTAATGAAGTTACAATGGATCATAGTTTTGCAATAGCTTTTACAGTTGAAATGGACTTTGACGCTGTGAAATCCGGACCGTTGGGCCCTATTGTTATGGAGTCGGCACAACAATATCTCGAATCAGGAGCTATTGCTGTACAACTTGCAGAGTTTATTCGACAACTTGGTTATCCTGCCAGAGCTCACATTGATGGTAACTATGAGGTTGTTTGTCCACTTGTTGCCAAGGACGCTGGTTTGGGTGAAATTGGCAGGATGGGTTTACTAATGACTCCAAGTCTTGGTCCCAGGGTAAGAATAGCAGTTGTTACTACTGATCTCCCACTTAATGTGGATAAACCAGCGAATGAACCTTCTGTAATAGATTTTTGTACTAACTGTAAGAAGTGTGCCGTTAACTGTCCTTCAAATGCAATCTCATATAACGATAGAGAAGATATTAATGGAGTAATACGCTGGCAAATTAATCAGGAATCATGTTTTGATTTTTGGACAAAAAGCGGAACTGATTGTGGTCGATGCATGAGTGTTTGCCCTTATTCACACCCTGATAACTTACTACATAATATTGTCAGATTTGGGATTAAGAATTCCAGCATATTCAGCAGGCTTGCATTATATTTTGATGATGCTATATATGGAAAAAATCCTACTGTTAAAAAACCCGCTGATTGGATGAGTATCAGTTAATTGAGCTTGCTCTAATTGCTGTTCAAATAATAAACTAAACGTTTATTTTTTATAAATTTCATCTAGTATATTGCGGTAATTATTAATAACAACTTTACGTTTTAGCTTTTGAGTAGGGGATAACATCCCATTATCCGGAGTCCACGTGTCAGCAACCAATCTGAATTCTTTTATCTGTGCCACATGATCAAGTTCAGGGTTTAGTTTATCAACCTCCACCTGAAAACGTGCAATAATTTTTGGTTTTTTTATTAAGTCATCATTATCGCGGAATGCTACTTTATGAATTGTACACCAGTTATGTAAGAATTCAAAATCAGGAACAATTAATGCTGAAGTAAATTTTTCATTTTCTCCAACAACAATTAACTGCTCAATAAATTGAGACTCTTTAAGTTGGTTCTCAACTTGTTGGGGAGCTACGTATTTACCACCCGATAGTTTAAATATTTCCTTTTTACGGTCGGTAATTGTTAACATCCTATGTTCATCAAGAGTGCCAATATCACCGGTGTGGAACCAACCATCTTTATCAATCGCTTCTTTCGTTTTCTCAGGATCTTTGTAATAGCCCATCATCAAGTTTGGTCCTTTTTCAAGAATTTCACCATCTTCGGCAATCATCACATCAAGCTCGTCAGGTACAAGACCAACACTACCAAACCTAACTCCGGGATAAGAAGGCATGGTTGCTGAAATAAGTGGCGATGTTTCTGTTAGTCCATAACCCTCCTGAACAATAATATTCGCTGCCCAAAAAATCCGTGCTAAACGTGGTTGCAATGCTGCTCCTCCCGAAATAACACCTTTAAGTTCTCCACCAAGGGCTTCACGCCATTTGCTGAAAATTAGTTTGTTGGCTATGGCAAGTTTAAAATTATAGAAGGAACTTCGGTTTTTGGGATTTGGATCATATTTATCACCAACTCTCACGGCCCAGAAAAATAACATCTTTTTAATTGTGGAAAGCTCCCTACCCTTATTGATTATTTTGTCGTATACTTTTTCGAAAACACGAGGAACAGTAATAAAAATATTTACTTTGATTTCGCGCATGTTATCACCAATTGTTTCTAAGCTTTCGGCATAATAAAGTGTTAATCCCATGGCTTGCCATAAATAGTTACCTACTCTTTCAAGCACATGCGACAATGGTAAAAAACTTAAAGCCCGATCACCAGGATTAAGATATGTTACAACCTTAATGGCTAATTTTAAGTTGCTCACAACATTGTTATGACTGAGCATAACCCCTTTTGAAAGTCCTGTTGTACCTGAAGTATAAAGTATTGTAAGTAAGTCCTCAGGTTGAACATCATCGCGACGAGAAATTAAAGTTTTCCTCAATTCTTTATCTTTTGATTTGCCAAGGTCGGCAATCTCCTGCCAGTTTTTTACTCCATCAATCTTATCAATTGAATATATTTCCTCAAGATTTGGAGTCTTTTCATAAATTGGAAGCAACTTATCATAAATCTCCTTGCTAGAGACTATTAGTATTCTGGAGTCGGAGTGCGACAATATGTGCAAATATTCTTTATCACTAATTGTAGGATAAATACCTACATGTACACATCCAATCTGCGACATGCCAAAATCTATAAAGTTCCATTCGGGTCGGTTGTTGGTTACAGTGGCGATTTTATCACCTTTTTTATATCCCATTGCAAGAAGACCCAAACTAAAGGCATCTACATTTTTTCGGTAATCGTTAGTACTAAAGTTTTCCCATTTTCCGTTTCGTTTAACGGATAAAGCTACTTCCCTGTTAAAGTTTTCCTCCGCATTGGTAAGTACATCAAAAGTTCTGGTAATATTTGCCATGTTGATACAAATTAGTTAGTAAAGCCAAAAATAGAATTAATAATTGACAAAATCATATCTGGATTAATAATGTAACTTTATCATAACTTATTCCCCTTAATCCGTAAGACCCTCGTCCTCGTTTGCAACCTTCGCCTCGTCCTCGTTTGCACCTAAAATCCGCATGTCTATGTTTTTTTAGGTAAACACACTTTTTTGAGGTAGCCTTTATGCTATCAAGGATAATAAGTTTTGATTACTTGAATGAT
>JABMPH010000365.1 GCA_013203805.1 Bacteroidota bacterium
AGTTGAACTGCCACCCGATCGATAATTTATTTGACAACACAAATTAATTCTCATTATATATGTAATAAAAAGAATAATGGGAATTTGTTGCCCACCCATTAGCAAATGTAATGGGAAAAAAGGTGATATTACAGATACGTTATGAGGCATTATAAAAAAAACATCATATGGGAAATAGACAACTATTAAGTTTCATAATAATATTGATTTTGTTTTGTGCTTGTTCAAATCAACAATCAGATTTTGGAATTGAAAAGGACGTAATTGTTTCGGGGATAATTACCAACTATGATATTAATAACTCCCCTCAAACAATTGAACTTTTTCGTAGAGATTTTTTCGATTTAGATGAAACAAATATCGAATACATTAATGAAGATGGGACTTTTAAATTTAAACTCCCGATATCTTACATTCAAGGATCTTATCTAAAGTATGGAAGATTAATCCCGATTTTATGTATACCTGGTGACAGTTTGAATATAAAGATTGAAAATGTTATACCAAAAGATGAACATCCATTTAAATTTATAAAGTTCTCGGATAATAAAATGGGGAAAGCAAGTTGGCTAATTAATAAATTCCAATCAGAAATACCCAATGAGAATTATATCTACGAACATGGAAATGATGCTGAAAAAGAACTATCTCATGAGGAATATGAAACTTATATCAAAAAAAGGGAAGATGAATATCGTACCTTCCTGAAGAAATTCAATAAAGAAAATCAAACCAACGAATTATTCGACAGGTGGGTTAATGATAAGCTCAAATATGAATCGTGGAAGGATTTAATGCGTTATAGATGGACTCACCTTTATTTCAATAAATTGGATAGGGATAGCTTATTCCTTCCTGAAAACTACTTTGCCTTTTTAGGTGATTATGATATGAATGACAAGGATTTATTTTCAATAGTTCATGCAGACTTTTTACATGAATTTGATATGTATTCCCATCAATACCCAATAGATTCAATGAAAAAAGTTAAAGAACATTTCAAAATTAAAGATTATACAAATGCATTTAATACCAGGCTCAACATGACAAAGCTAAATTCGACAGGATTTACAAGAGACCTATTTATTTCTCAACTTTATCACCTTACTTTAAAAGGCAAAAAATTAGAAAAATTTGAAGAAATTTATGATTCAACTTTAATTAAGGAACCATATTTTAATAATGTAATCCAACAAGAACATAAAAAGCTCAAAGACTATATGTCGAATCAGAATACTGGTAATGCAAATCTATTATCAGTTGAATCATCAATATTAAAAGGACTATTAGATACGATATCGCAAAAATATAGAGATAATGTTGTTTATATCGACTTTTGGGCTCCATGGTGTAGTCCATGCATGAATGAGATGCCTTACTCAAATGATATACAAGAGTATTTTAAAAACGATAAAGTTGTATTCCTTTTCCTTGCGAATAGATGTAAAGCTGATGCATGGAAAGCAACAATTGCAAACAAAAACCTTCAAGGAGAACATATTTTATTGACCGATGACCAATTTAACGTATTAGCAGGATTACTGGGTATTAATGGAATCCCTCATTATACTTTGATTGATAAGAAAGGAAATATAGTATTAAAAAATGCTCCTCGTCCAAGTGATAAAGACAAATTAATAACAGAAATTAAGAGACAAATGAACAAATAACGCCCCATAACACTTAGCCTCTAATAAAGCGTTGCTCGCATACGCTTTACATTAGAGGTTTTGTTGAACTAAACATCTCCTTAATAACCACTTCCCAATCAGATCCTTACCTATAGTGTTTTCAATTGGGTTTTTATTTTTCTTTCAAGCCCGTTTTTTATGGAAGGTGCTTTGGTTTTCCGGGCAAGAACCAATGAGTATAATCAAATAAGAACTGTTTTCAGCCAGTTTAAAAGGAACAACATCTTGTATTGTCCACATGCATTTCCTAAAGGACATACTTTTCCTGTTTGCGCTACTGGCACATCAATCCATTTTTTAACAACATCGAAGGTTAACAAATTCCAGCCTCTACGTTGGCAGGCGGTGCCCGTTGTTTTGCAAAGGTTTCCAGTAAATGTAATTCACCTCCACAATCGCGGCATTTTAGCTGGGAACGCTCGCCAAAACGCAGCTCCAGTATCTGTGCCCGGGAAAGTGTGATTGTCAGCCCGGCAGAATACCCAAGGCTACGGCGTGCTGCTTCAATACTCACGGTTTTGTTGCGCGTACTTAAAAAGCCCAGGTGGCGAATGCGCCGGAAATAAGGCGGCACAATATGGTCGAGAAAACGTTTCAGGAATTCAACACCACTTATGGTTTCGGTTTTCTTTTGGTAGCCGTTTTCGCGGTCGCACCAGCTAAAGGTAACGTGGGTATTTGTTACCTTAATTATCCGGGCATTGGAGATGGCTACCC
>JABMPH010000366.1 GCA_013203805.1 Bacteroidota bacterium
TATTTTATGAGTTTATTGATAAAATCATTCAAGTAATCAAAACTTATTATCCTTGATAGCATAAAGGCTACCTCAAAAAAGTGTGTTTACCTAAAAAAACATAGACATGCGGATTTTAGGTACAAACGAGGACCAGTCTTCGGGTAATGGTTTGCGATTAAATGTTTACACTACATCATAGATTTAATACTAGTGCGCCTTCCGTGCTAACATCATGACAGGAAATACCCAGATCATTGCATTCTTTCAATATAAGTTTCCGTTTCCAGGGAGGTACTGATGAATCGATAATGATATTATTGGAGATAAATACCTTGCTAAGTACGATAATGTTGGTACTTTCTTTACCACACATAACTATTAAATCTACAGATAGTTTATCTTTTAATGGATAATACTTGGTAGTTCCGTTATTTATTAAAATTGTAAGATTATCATATAATATGAAATCACCTCGTTTTGAAATCATATTAAGGAGTAAAGTGTCAAGTTTAGGTAACTGTATCATATTATTGGTAATTCCCCAATCGGATCGGCTATTTTTTAGGTGATAATTTAATTTATTAGAGGAATTAATAAGTGAACTATCGCTAATAATTACCTGATCTCTCCCATCAATAAACTCAAATACAGAATGTTTGTTAATGCTATATATCACCACTTTTTTTTGGGTTAGTACATTATAGCTGTGATAAGTCATCAGAATTGTGATTATAATAATAGATAGAAAAAATGGTATAAGGAGATGAATTTTCTTTTTGTAGATTAATAAAAAGGTGAAAATAATTAGTAGGTATATGGATATCACCATGGGTAGGGAAGTATAAATATTTTCGATACCCGACACGGGCAGGAACTTCACAATTCCAACAATGTAATTAAGCATAAATATTAATCCTGATAACGCCATCCCCACTAACTGTGAAATAATAGGAATCCAACTTGTAATTACAAACACCAAACCAGATGTAATTATTAAAAACGACAATGGGAAGGTGAATAAATTTGTTAGCCAAAACCATGGTGGGAAAAAGTGAAAGTAGTAAGTCGCGATTGGAAATGTTGCCAGTTGAGCTGCAAATGACAGTACCGTGATCGACCAAATTTTGTCAACGATTGAATTTTTGAAATACAATAATCGATATATTGGCTGATGAAATGTAATAATCCCAAGTACAGCGGCATATGATAATTGGAACCCCACGTTAAAAATCAAATTGGGGTTAAAAATTAATAATAGTAATGCTGAAACAGCCAGCGTATTATACGTATCCCGATGACGATTGAGCAGACTGCCGATTATAAAGGCTGAAATCATTAATGATGCACGCTGTACTGAAGGGGATAGTCCGGTAATAGCAGCATAGGCCCAAACAAGAAGTAAAAGAATGATTGCTCTTAATATATTATTGAATCTGGTGTTTCTAAGAAATCCCAGCACAAAACTTAGTACAAGGTAAATAATTCCAACATGTAATCCTGAAACACATAGTATATGCATAGCACCAGCCATAATGTAATCCTGTTTCAGTTTTTGTTCCATTCCATCATCATAACCCAATAACACAGCAGCAGCAACTGCATAATTATCGCCCGTTAACCCATTTTCTGATAGTGTATTGAGTAATTTTTGTCTGATATTACCGGCTATGGCGATTACATAATTTGATGGATGATATCCAATTAGTTTCCAATTATTTGAACTGATATACGTTGTGAAAAATATTCCATCCATTCCAAGGAAGCTTTGGTAGTCAAACTCACCTGGATTCATTGGCCCGACAGGTATAGTTAGTTTACTGGTAAATACCACCAAATCACCATATTTAAGATTCATACTTACGCTATCTTTGGCAAAGTAGCAAAGCACCTTTTTTACATTTAGATTATTGGTTGTGTCAGCATTAATGCCTTTGGTACGCACAACAACTTTTACTGCTTGATTAGTTTCAATGGGATTGCTAATTATATTGGCAAAATAGGTTTTGGGAGTCGTGGAATGCATCGTAATAACTTCTGAATTCAGTTTTTCTGTTGAGATGAACATTCCTGAAATAGTAATTAGTACACCGAAAAGTAATCCGGTAATCCAATTATACTTGTGTGGAATTTTTGATAAGGTTAACGTAACAACAGCCACAAGTAAAATGGCAGATAAAACAATTAGCCAGCCATAGTCTATATTGCTAATAACTGTGATATATTTTGTTAGTAGAATTCCAATAACAAAGAAAAACAATATCCGCACGAAAGGCCTTATCGACCACATTTGAGTAATTTATTAGAGTTGGTTAAAGGTAGTGTTTTTTTTGAGAACCTTTAATCCTGACTGCTTTAGTTCATAATACAAGCACTCTTGATAAGCAGATTCTAATAACCCAGGTCCTAATTGTTTGTGTACTTCAATAGCACAACCAATAATCTTTTGTGACAATTCATTTTCAATCATAATTTCTATTTTTTCTTTGTGAGACTTTGAGTCTACTCTGTGGCTCTTTGTGCAATAGCTGTGTCGCTAAGTTACACAGAGAAGACACAGAGTTGCCCAAAGAGATTGCTAATTTACATATAGCACCCATTTTCACGTACTTCAAAATATTATTTAGCCAGCCATAGCCATTGCCGATGAACTATTATTGTCTAATTTCCGCTGAGCAGTGTCTCAAAGATGCCTACCGCAAGTTCTGCCCATAGGAGGATGAGCATTGCCAAAAGAGCCACAGATAGAATAATACGATATTTAGTTCTTTTTACTTTCCTTATTATAAAATCAATTGTAAGTCCGGCACCAAATAGGAGCACAGCAGCAACGATAAAATCAAAAAGAGTCCACTTAACTTCATCCGTGAACTGCATCACTATTATAGGGTCACAATAATTTCTGCAGCTCGCTTTGAGGCTCCCTTGTTGCCAAGAACAGTACGGAGTTCATCATAGTGTTTTAGCATTTCTTGCCTATCGGAAGTGTTTAATAGTATCTTGTCTAACTCTGATTTTAATGACCGATAATTAAAGTCATTTTGAATTAACTCCTTGACTACCTCCTTATCCATAATCAGATTTACAAGTGAGATATATTTTACCTTAATAATTCTTTTTGCTATCTCAAATGATATTCTATTCCCTTTGTAACATACAACCTCGGGTGTTCCGATAAGAGCTGTTTCCAGTGTTGCTGTACCGGATGTAACAAGCGCTGCATCAGCAAAATGAAGTATATTGTTGGTGTTTCCAAATAACAATTTTACATCCAGTGATCCTATGATATTTTTGTAGAAAGTAATATCTAAAGTGCCAACCCCGGCGATTATAAACTGATAGTCTTTGTAATCTGCTACCAGCTTAAGCATGGTGGTTAGCATTTCCTTTACTTCCTGTTTTCGGCTACCTGGCAATAGGGCAATAATTGGTTTGTTACTCAGGTTATTCTCTTCCAAAAACGCTTTTTTGTCTTTGAGTTTTTCATTCGTCAATGCATCGAGTAGGGGATGACCTACAAAGTCCACCTTCACATCATAATTAGCATAGAAGTCTTTTTCAAATGGAAGAATCACAATCATTTTATCGACGACTTTTTTAATTTTAAAGACCCTATTTTTTTTCCATGCCCATATTTGAGGAGAGATATAGTATACAACTTTAATACCTTTGTTATGAGCAAATTCAGCTATTCGAAGATTAAACCCAGGGTAATCAATTAGAATCAATACATCTGGTTTATAATCACTGATATCTTTTTTACAAAACTTAAGATTTGAGATGATAGTACTCAGATTCATAATAACCTCAGCAAAACCCATAAAGGCAAGATCGCGGTAATGTCTTACGAGTTTGCCACCAACATCCTGCATATTATCGCCACCCCAATACTTGAAATCAGACTCAGGGTTGATATTAAGTATCTCCTTCATTAAATTTGATCCATGGAGATCACCTGATGCTTCGCCGGCTATTATGTAGTATTTCAAATTATTGCGGTTGGTAATACGAATAAAAGTAAATGATAATAGCCCCAATAGTTATAAAAAGGATTCCCAATCCGGTTTTCTCGAACCTCAATTTAATGAGGTAATGTCGAATGGGGAATAAATTAGCTGTCATACTCAATAGAAACAAATAGTGAAACTTATCTGTAATATGGAAGCTGAACAATCGATACAAAGAAAAATCAACGGAAAAAAGAACCATAAAAAATAGCAGGGGAAGTCCAATACCAATTATAATGCCAACTTGCCACAAATCTCTTTTAAGTATAGATGGTTTCATAGTTTTAATATTTACTAACTGAACTTAATACTGTTAACATGATCATGAGCAGTAAAATCAGTATGCGAAGGAACCACTGATACATAATTATCTGCTAAAGCCTTCTCATCAGTATCATTTCTAATGTCTCCATTTTCAAATCTTCCCGCAAGCCAGTAATATGTCCTTCCATGGGGATCCTTACGTTCTTCAAATTCTTCTACCCATCTGGCATCAGCCTGACGACAAACCTTAATGCCCTTAAGCGGTTCAATATTTTTAACAGGGAAATTAACATTGAGACAAACACCTTTAGGTAATCCGTCTGTGAGCACTTTTTTTGTGATATCTACAACATATTCATCTACATGACTGAAATCGGCATGTGGGCTAAAATCATCCAACGAAAACCCGATACCCGGAATTCGATCGATTACACCCTCCAGAACTGCGCCCATTGTCCCGGAATAAATTATGTTTATTGCTGCGTTTGAACCATGATTGATACCCGAAAGTACCAAATTAGGTAACCTTCCCGCAAGCTTATGTTTTCCCAGTTTTACATTATCAGCAGGGGTACCTGTTGTTAGATATTCTCTATAATTTTGTTCTTCTGCAATCAAGCGTACTCTTAGAGGGTTTTGTATTGTAACCGCATGAGCCATTCCCGACATTGGATGTTCAGAAGCAATAACAACAATCTCACCAAGATGTTTAACAAGAGAAATAAGTTTTCTTAATCCCGGAGCATTAATTCCATCGTCGTTTGTGATCAGTATAAGTGGTTTATTTGCCATATGATACTATTCAATATTTAATTTTCACCTTCGTGATCCTTTGTGTTGTACTTAGTGCTACTTAGTGGTAAAAGGAACCACGAAGGAGAGTAAATGTTGTCACAAAGTTTAACACAAAGCAAAACTTGTTATTTAAAACACAAGTGTTACTAGTCTTTTGTTTCACTGATTATTAACATACCCACAAATTATAATTGAAAGATTGTATAAAGATTCAATTACAAAAGTTTGGCAAATATACAGCTACTTTTTAATATACATTTGAAATACACCTTCTTTGACTGTGGTTATGGATTTACTATTATACATGAAAAATAATAGGGGTTTAATGGAGATTTGGAGTGATGAAAGTATGATTCAAATTGATATTTGATTCTTTAATATTCATATCTTATCAATGACCAATTGTTAAGATTCCAGATGTGATACTAAGTGTAACATTTATTCCAAGTTCCAGTTGGTCACACGATACTTCAGATGCTATTGCAAGAGATGTGGCAGTTACCGGAATAAAGACAAATTACATTGTCAGAGTTGTTTGGGTCTTCGTCAGTAACTTTAAGTGCTTCTTTTGCTGCATCATACGAGAATTCAGCATGACCATCAATAATATCATTTAATGCTGTTTTTAAAGCTAATTAGTAATGTATTTTGTGAAATAGTTGATGAAAATATTTGATAAGTTTGAGGGTGTATGGGGGAATAGGGAGAGAGGGGAATAGGGATATAGGGATATAGGGGGAGTGGAAACTGGATATTGGAAGGGATCTGTATTTTAAGAGGTAGGTCATTTGGAGCATTCAATGAAGTGTTGACCCTGCTGGTAACCCCTTATTACCCCTATGTCCATATACCTATTACCCCTATGTCCATATACCCATATTTCCCCTATATCCATATTTCCCCTATATCCCCTATATCCATATTTCCTAATTTCCATTTCAACTAAAAATATTTTCAAATATTATATGAGGTTGAGGGTATATGGGGAATAGGGTAATAGGGATATAAGGGGATTGGGATTCGGATATTGGGTGATTACCTTTATTTTAGGGGGATGGTCATGGAGCGTTCATTGAAGTGTTGGCATTGCTGGTAAACCTATATTACCCCTATGTCCATATACCCATATTTCCCCTATATCCCCTATATCCCCTATACCCA
>JABMPH010000367.1 GCA_013203805.1 Bacteroidota bacterium
AAAAAAATATATGGATGTATTGCAACCAAAATACATAGTTGTGATAAAAAAAGAAGGAGAAATGGTTGCCTTTATTGTTGGTTTACCTAGTCTTTCTGAGGCTATGCAAAAGGCCAATGGAAAATTATTCCCATTTGGTTTTACACATATTATGAAAGCATTTAAAAATCCGGAAGTGATGGATTTACTACTTACTGGAGTAGATCCTCATTATCAAAAACTGGGATTACCTGCAATATTAATAAGTGAATTGCAACAGACGATGATTGATAGTGGAGTTAAGTATGTTGAAACCACAGGTATGTTCGAAACCAACCTGAAGGGTGCTACTACATGGAAAAACTACGATCATATTCAGCATAAGCGAAGACGATGTTTTGTCAAGGAATTTTAAATTTGGGTATGCTAGCTCTTTTGGTGTTGCAATCCGGAAGCAAGGGATAAAGGATTTTAATTCCTATTATTATTACCCTGAAACTATTAGACTAAAACAATTAATTAGTTTGGAATCCCCATTAATCTTATTTTCCATAATTTTGCACCCTTAAAATTTACTCTAATGAACAATAATCTTCAAATATATAATACATTAAGTCGCACTAAGGAGAAGTTTGAACCCCTTAATCCACCCCATGTTGGTATGTATGTTTGTGGACCTACAGTTTATGGTGATGCACATCTGGGTCATGCCCGTCCTGCAATTACATTCGACATTGTTTTTCGATATTTAATGCATTTGGGATATAAGGTTCGTTATGTTCGCAATATTACTGATGTTGGACATCTTGAAAATGATGCGGATGAAGGTGAAGATAAAATTGCAAAGAAAGCTCGTCTTGATTCACTTGAACCGATGGAGATTGTTAAGCATTTCACCGATCGTTATCATAAAAATATGGATCAGTTAAATGTACTTCATCCAAGCATTGAGCCAACTGCATCGGGACACATTATTGAGCAAATTGAGTTAATAAAATCCATTTTCGAAAAAGGTTATGCCTATGAATCGGAAGGGTCTGTTTATTTTGATGTTAAGAAATATAGCAAGGATTACGATTACGGGAAGCTTTCGGGAAGAAAAATAGAAGACCTTCTTGAAAATACTAGGGCATTAGCCGGACAGGATGAGAAGAAAAATAGTTATGATTTTGCTCTTTGGAAGAAAACCGACCCGAAACATCTAATGCACTGGCCATCACCATGGAGTGAGGGATATCCCGGATGGCATCTGGAATGTTCTGCAATGGGGGCAAAATATCTTGGCGATACTTTTGATATCCATGGTGGCGGCATGGATTTATTATTTCCACATCACGAATCTGAGATAGCTCAGTCAAATGCATGTCGTGGTCATGATCCGGTTAAGTACTGGATGCATAATAATATGATTACCATTGATGGTCAGAAAATGGGTAAGTCATTAAATAATTTCATCACTCTCGATGAGTTTTTTAGTGGAAATCAAGAGGCCCTTGATTGTTCTTACAGCCCTATGACAATACGATTTTTTATTCTTCAGGCTCATTATCGCAGTACTGTTGATTTCTCAAATGAAGCGCTTCATGCAGCTGAGAAAGGTATGCAAAAACTGTTTAATACAATTGAGGTATTGGGTAAATTAAAGGCATCTGAGACATCATCTATAGATATAAAGCCGTTTAAGGCTAGTTTGTATGAAGCGATGGACGATGATTTTAACACGCCAATCACGATTTCATATTTATTCGAATTATCAAAAATTATTAATCAGGTTAACGACGGCAAAGAAACCCTAATGGATGCCGACATTAAGGGAGTAAAGGATCTTTTTGCTGTTTTTGTTTTCGATATATTGGGATTAATAAGTGAGGTTGACGATAATAGTAATGATCAGCTTGTTGATCAACTTATGGGAACAATTCTTATACTGCGTCAGGATGCTAAGCAAAATAAAGACTGGGCAACTGCCGACCGTATTCGTGATGAGCTTGGTAAGATCAATATAAAAATAAAGGACACCAAAGATGGTGCTGAGTGGAGTATTGATTAAGTTTTAGATCTGATTTTTATGGTTTAAAATATCATTGTAAAAATAGCGCCTTCATCTTGTTTCGATCGCACACTTATGCTCCCCTTATGCATTTGCATAATTTGACGTGAAAGACTTAGTCCAATTCCTGATCCTTTAGATTTAGAAGTAAAGAAAGGCATGAATATTTTATCCAGTAAATCATGCTTAATACCCAAACCATTATCTGCAATTTCGATAGTAGTACGATTATTGAGATTAACAGAGGCAACAATTGTAATTCTGGGTTTTGACTTACCTGATTTTTTATCCGAAACAGCATCGATAGCATTGAGAAGAAGATTTATTAGAACCTGATCTATTAAATCAGGATCGGCTAGGATTTTCAAATCCTTTGGAAACAATTTAATTGTTGTTTCGATATTCTTTTCTTCAAACTTTGGAGCTAGTAGCTCAATTGCTTTGTCGAACATGTCCTGGGCATAAAAATGTCGGAAATTGGGTTTTGGTATACGCGTTAGATTCCGATAAATCTCTAAAAAATTAAGAAGCCCCTTACTTCTGTTACCTATGGTGGTTATGGCTTGTCGAACATTATCCATATCTTCAACATACTCTGAAGTAGTTGGAGTTTCTCGTTCGTGACCTGCAAGAATTTCATCCACAGTCTCAGTAAGTGAAGATATTGGAGTTATGGAATTCATTATTTCATGGGTAAGTACCCTGATAAGTTTTTGCCACGATTCAATTTCTTTTTGTTCAAGTTCCGGATGGATATCTTGAAACGAAACAAGTATGTATTCCTCTCCACGCATTCTAAACTGAGTGGCATGCATTGAAAGCTGAAGCAACTCGTCATCCACAAAAACTTTTATAAGTGATTTATCACCGGCTTTCATGGCAAGTAGTTTATCAGGTAAATCTTCCTCAATAACGCTAAGATTTTTAATCTTTCTCAATCGAGGTAGCTTCAATAATCGTTTTACGGCATTATTAAAAACATCGACAGTACCATCTTTTTTAAACACAATAATACCAAAGCTAACATGTTGAATTACTGTAAGTAGATAATTAAAATGCTCCTCTTTTTCTCTCTTATTCTTATTAAATGCTTCGATAACCTCGTTAAATTCCTTATTTAACCCTTCAAAACTCTTGCCCAGTTCATTATCAGTAAATGAACTTGTAAAATCAGCATGGCGAATTGATTCAAAGAATCTTGTAAGTTTCATATTTGTTTGTTCGGTGTACCGGATAAGGGAAATAACCTGTGCAATTAATAGTATAGTAAGTATAATGGAACTTATGGCATAAGCAGTTTCTTTATGGATTACATAAATTAGTATAAATGTAACCATCAAAAGTATTACCCTAATAATGATCTGTATTCTAAATTTCCTATAGACCATACTTTTCTATTCTACGGTAAAGTGAAGCTCGAGTTAATCCTAATTCCTTGGATGCTCGGCTTATATTACCTCCATATTTATCAATTACTTTTCTCACAAGAACTTTTTCAACCTCTTCAAGATTAAGGTTGTCGGAGGCAAAACCATCGTTGTCTTTATCTTCTTTTTCAACAATAAAAAAATCGTGTGGCTCAAGAATATTTGATTCACTTAATATTACTGCTCGCTCAACAGCATGTTGAAGCTCACGTATATTACCTGGCCAATCATGCTTTTGCAGCCTTTTCATGGTACCTACATTCATACGTTTTTTTGGCACCTTGTATTTGTTGCAATATGACTCAAGAAAGTGCTCAATCAAAGGAGCAAAATCTTCCAGTCTTTCTTTTAATGGTGGCAGTTTAATTTCAACAGTATTAATCCTGTATAATAGATCCTGACGAAACTTATTCTCGTTAACCATCTGATATAGTGGCATGTTTGTTGCGCAAATTAACCTTACATCGATAGGTATTTCCTTACTTGAGCCTAGCCTAATAACTTTTCTCCTTTGAAGAACACTTAACAATTTTGATTGCAAACCATGACTTAAATTACCAATTTCATCAAGGAATATTGAACCTCCACTTGCAACCTCAAATCTACCTGCCCTATCTTCTTTGGCATCAGTAAAGGCTCCTTTTTTATAGCCAAAAAGTTCACTTTCAAATAGGCTTTCGGTAATTGCCCCCAGATCAACACTTATAAAAACATTATCCCTTCGGGGAGAAGCTCTGTGAATTGCCCGTGCCACAACTTCTTTTCCTGTCCCATTTTCTCCAAGTATTAGCACATTTGCGTCAGTAGCAGCAACTTTGTAAGCAACTTTCATCACCTTCTGCATCGAAAGTGATGAGCCAATAAGGTTACTATGATTTTGATTTTGATCAGCAATAAACACCTTTTGTTTCGACCTTAGATTCTCCAGTTCAACTTTAGATTCCCTTATTCTTAGGGATGCCTGGATTGTTGCCAGAAGTTTTCTATTATCCCATGGCTTTAATACAAAATTTGTAGCCCCTTCTTTAATGCCCTGAACAGCAAGTTCAATATCTCCATAACCTGTAATAAATATTACAGTTGCAGCGGGATCATAATCTAAAATTGTATTTAGCCAATGAAATCCTTCTTTTCCGCTAGTGGCATCACGTGAAAAATTCATGTCGAGAAGTATAACATCATAATTCTCATTTTTTATGATGGTGGGAATATTTTGAGGATTTTTTTCTGTATGTACTATGTTGATGTGCTGCCTAAGAAACATTTTAGCTGCCAGCAATATATCTGAGTCATCATCAACTATCAATAATCTAGCGTTTATCTTACTCATTTTCAGTGTGTTTTTAAGGTAACTATTTTGGTAAGGATAAAATTACATATAATTGTTCACCTTTGTACAAATATATGGACGATTTCGAACACAATATGTTACACTTTAACTATTCTTGTTTTATAAAAACTACAATATCAACATAATAGATGCGTTGGCACAGAATTAGTTAAAGTTTGTTAATAAGTGTTAATGTTGTTTTGGATAGTTGACCTAGGTGTCAAGAAAAAAAAGATTATAGATTACAAAAAGAAATGACTATTACAAATAACTACTAAATGCTTATACAGAAAAAAGGATTTTAATACAATGATAGAAACAATCGAGCTTACAAAAACATTCAAAACTGAATCAGTTGAAACATTTGCATTACGCAATGTAAACCTGGTGGTTGAGAAAGGAGATTTCATAGCTATTATGGGACCTTCTGGATGTGGTAAAACATCATTGCTCAATATCCTGGGCACTATTGATGATAGTACTTCAGGTAAGTATACTTTTTTCGGACAGGATGTATGTAATTTAAACGAAAAGCAGAAAACAGCAATTCGGAAAAGGAACATTGGGTTTGTTTTTCAGAATTTCAATCTTATTGAGGAACTTACAGTTTATGAAAACATTGAATTACCACTTCAATATTTAGGGTGGAAAAAAAAGGATCGTAAACAAAGGGTTGATGAAGTAATCGATCAATTAAACATAAGTCATCGTAAAAACCTGTTTCCTGTTCAACTATCAGGCGGACAACAACAACGAGTTGCTGTTGCAAGGGCAATAATTGCGAAACCACCGCTCTTATTAGCTGATGAACCAACAGGAAATCTTGATTCGATGCATGGTGAGGAAGTAATGACATTGTTAAACGAGCTAAATAAATCTGGGACTACAATCATTATGGTTACTCACTCTCAACGCGATGCATCTTACGCCAGACGAATTATTCACTTATTTGATGGACAAATTATTAATGAAAATTTAAATAAGATAAGGTAGATGATTCACGAAAAGTGAATGGATTTATAATAACAAGTGTTTGTAATGATAAGTAATTATTTTAAAACAGGAATTAGGGTGCTCTTACGGCAAAAGGGTTACACTTTGCTAAACATAATGGGTTTAGCCGTGGGGATTGCTGTTTTTACTTTTATCTTTCTTTATATTCAAAGTGAGATTCGTTACGACCGTCAATGGTTTGATCACCAAAATATTTACCGGGTTACAAGCGAATACAGTGTTGATGGCAAAGTGGAAAAAATTGCGTTAACACCTTTTCGAATTGCCGAAGACTTTATTAGAGATTTTCCTGAAGTAGAATCAGCAACTAATATGTTCTTTACCGACCCCTCGGATGTAAATGATGTTTCTTCGGTTACATACAATGATAAAGTATATGAAATTCCTGATATAACATTGAGCGACCAAAATTTCTTCGGTATATTTAACTATGATTTTGTTGAAGGAAATCCAGATACTGCATTAAATACTCCAAATACAATGGTTATTTCAACAGAGATAGCTTCGATGATTTTTGGTGCCGAATCGGCGATCGGAAAAAAACTAAATACTGTAGTTAGGGAATATATAATTGTAGGTGTATTTGAAAAAAAGTGTAATCCAACTCATCACAATTTTGATGCAGTGGTTTCTGTTTCTTCACTTGAAAAGAGAGGTTTATCAAGATTAAAAAAAGATTGGTTTTGGTTAACTTGCTATACCTACGTAAAATTACGCGATACTACTGATATAGAAAGCTTAGCCATCAGATTTAATGATTATGCTGATGCTAAGCGTAGTGAATTGACACAAGAAGAGAATCTTGAAATTGATGGATATTTTCAAAGTAAATTTGAGGAAATTAGTAAGGTTCATTTTAATACTGACCTTCAATACGACTCCCCATCTAACATAGATATTTCGTACTTATACATTTTTGGTATAATAGCTGCCTTTATACTATTAACGGCATCGATAAATTACATCAATCTGGCAACAGCTCGTTCACTTAAAAGAGCCAAAGAAATTGGAGTTCGAAAAGTTATAGGAGCCAATAAAAGACAGCTTGTATTTCAATATATTAGTGAATCTGTAATACTAACCACAATATCATTTATTCTGGCCTTATCGTTAGTTGAGCTGTTTATGCCTCAGTTTAATCAGCTTGTAGGCAAAGAATTAACGCTTGTAGGCAGCATTTTTTCGGGTGAAGGATTATATTTTGGAGGGCTATTACTTCTGATGATATTCCTGCTTGCAATTATTGGAGGTAGTTTCCCTGCTTTTGTACTTTCATCATTTAATGCGGCCACAGTGCTAAAGGGCAACTATTCGATAATCCACAAATTTGGTGGACAACAAGTTGCTGCAGGACTATTGCGCAGATTTCTGGTAACTATTCAGTATATTGTATCAATAGGGTTAATAATTTCCACATTTATCATTTATGCTCAAATGGATTTCTTAAAATCTCACGATTTGGGTTTTGAAAAAGACAATATCATAGTGGTTAATACACCTGATGATACATCTTTCAGACATCGGTTTCCGAAATTTTTAGTAGCTTTATCAAAGGATAATTTAGTATTAGAAGTGTCATCGGCTATGAATGTACCTGGTTACACTGAAAGCAAAATGCTTTTTTACGTTGGAGATACGTCAAAACAAAACATACAGGCTTTAAACTTTTATAGCATTGGATACAACTATTTTGAATTACTCAGAGCTTCAATCGTAAAAGGAGGGCACTTTGAGTATAATTCGTTTGATGAAGAATATAACAGCTATATAATTAATGAAGCAGCCGCTAATTTTTTAAATCTTGATACTGCGGTAGGAACAAAACTAAATATTTCTTTCAACGAAAATTTTAAGGAAGGTAAAGTAGTAGGGGTTGTTGAAAATTTCAATTTTTCTTCCCTTCACCGTGAAGTTGAACCTCTAGTATTTTTACTAAACCCTAAAAACGCCAGATATATATTGGTAAAATTTAAGGATGGTCAAAAAGATGAAGTACTGACTCATGTGCGCACAGTGTGGGAAGAGTTTAATGAGGATAGCTTTTTACACTTTGCATTGTTGGATAAAAAGCTGGAAAGCTTATATAAAGGCGACAATAACATGTTATCGATTTTCATTTATTTTGCATTTTTTGTTATATTTATTTCAAGTCTTGGTCTTTATGGACTAACTTCATTTTTAATTCAACAACGCACAAAAGAAATTGGGATAAGAAGAGTTTTGGGTGGCTCAGAGTTTCAAATTATTGGGATGCTGGCTTTTGTTTATCTCAGAGTAGTATTAATTGCTGGTCTTATTGCATCAGTAATTGTTTACATACTATTAAGTAGTTGGTTAAACACATTTGCATTCCATATATCAATGAATGGTTGGTATTTCGTAGCAGGGATAACGATAACATTAATAATTGCTTTTGGCACAGTGTTTATTCGATCAATTAAAGTTGTACAGGAAAAGCCATCTGTGTCATTAAATTATGCCGGATGATTTGACAATACTATTTCTCTTAAGTTAATTTTCGGATGTTTATTTTTGCTCAAATCCACGAGCAGCATAAAAAGAAGCTCGGTCGAAGAACAACATCATCCTTCTTTCAAGCTCCAAGGTCATGTAGATATCAATGGTGCTAGTCCATAATTGTTGTGACAGGGCAAATTCCCAAATATACTTGCGTGTCAGACTAATTGCACTTAATATTTCACTGAGAGCAAATCCTTCTTTTTTTCGATCTTTACCAAGTTTTCGATAATACTTTCTTAGTTCTTCATTATCATAATCTCCACCTAACCATTTCTCAAACTGACCAATAACCCATAAATTTCGCTGAAGTGAAATTTCACTATCTGATGTGGCATAAGTAGGAGTCGAGTTGTTAGTTATAACATCAGAAAGCCATCTTCTGGCAATAATATCAGCGTTATTCTCAATTATTTTAATAAGCTTATCTGATACAAAATTCCCACTTTTGAAATTCTGTTTATTATTGGAAATCGAAAGTTTAAATGAGTCAACTATTTCCCAGTATTCTTTTTTACTTTCAATATATCTTTTTAAAGCTACTGTGTTTGAGTCGAATGCAAGATGAGGAAAATCTTCCAATGGGAAAAACAGAACTTCTTCGGCATCATCCCCGGCCATTAATTGTCCGTCAATCCATTCTGCTTCATATGTAATAAATAGTAGATCGCCATATAAATTATTGTAAGTTGAATTTACGTTAACGTTATCTATTACCTTTCCAACAATTCCTGTTTCTTCTTTTAATTCTCGGATTGCAGCATCTTGAATACTTTCTCCAATTTCGGCAAAACCAGATGGCAGACACCATTGACCTTTATAAGGATCAAATTTTCGTTTTACAAGAAGAACTTCTCTGTTTTTTACAACTATAGTAGATGCAACAGGCAAGGGGTTATCGTAAAAATATGTATCACATAATTCGCAATAGTCTCTTACAATGTCACCTTCGTTCCTATTAATCACTTTGGTGCCACAATGGGCACAGTATTTTCTATCCTTTATCATTAAACATAAAACTTTAGGTGGGTTTTTGGCAAATAAAAATAATATCCTTTTTGGAAATTTCTATCTTACTTTGCAATTTCATGTCGTTTTTTAAACTTTCAAGAATAACTTCACATTGAACATCTTCATTTGTAATGTTGGGGGGTATAAAAAACGATTTTTTAAATCTAAAATATTTTTCAAAACAATGATAATCATCATAATTAAACACAAGACTACTTGTAATTTTTTCGCTCTTAATAGTACCAAACCACTTTGATAATAATTCTACTCCATTTACATTTGAAAAACCCTTAATAAGTTCTTCATAGGGTAAGTTATTACCCGAATAAAACCCAGCGCCATGGAGTATTGTTTTTACATAAGTGGTAAACTCAACCATATGTGGATATGAATGGGTTATTGCTACAAAAGTGCCATCACTTTTCAATATTCTTGCTATATCCTCTAAATATTCCGGAAAAAAATAGAGGGCATAACTGCAAATTACAAGATCGATGGAGTTTTCTTTAATGGATTTTATTTCGCCTATTCCACCTGAAATGAATTGTCCTTTTAGCTCAGCATGTTTACAGGAATCCAGATAAAATTGCTTGCATTTCACATGACGGTCGACACCAATAATTTTGGTGTTCTTTTTAACCTTTCCTACTAAACCTCTTGTGAAAAACCCAAACCCACAACCCAAGTCAATAATACTTTTAACCTTACTAAGATTTAGTTCGGCAAGGGCTATTTCCCTAATATCTTGCCGATTCGACTTGTGATTCTGAATAATATCGGCAACTTCCAAATGGGTTTTCAGGTCACAAAAAACATCTCCAAGGCTACTTTTAACTTTATTTTTATGATTTTCTGAAGGTAGTGAGTTGGTCATATTTCACTGATATTAAACCTACATAACTTTCAAAGATAATAAAACCTAAGTGCTAATACAACAGTAAGCCTTTTCAACCCTATATACTTCCACATACAATAGTATGATGTGATTGTAAAGGTAAATTTTATATCCCAAGTTGACTCTTCAATTCCTTAATCCTTGATTTACTCACATTAACTGTACTGCCATCTTTAAGTATTACAACATAGCTCTCCTTACCATATTTTTCTATTTTATTAATCTGGTTCAGATTGATTATATGTGAACGGTGAACTCTTGTAAAAGTTTTTTGAGGGAGAACTTTTTCAAGATAATTCATTGTGTCATTTTTCAAATATTTTTTATCGGCAGTATAAATTTCCACATAATCATCCTGGGCTTCAATTTTTATTATCGTATCAACTGGTACAACATCGATTTTAGTTCCTGTCTTTACAAATAATCTCTCTATTTGTTCAATTGATTCCCTTTTAAGGTTAGTGAAGTTTTCAATGTTTTTGTTTGTAATCCTTATTTTTTCTGCTGATTCAACTCTGCTTTCCAATCGAGCAAGAACTTTGTTAACAGCCTCATTAAATCTATCACGTGAAAATGGTTTCATCAAATAATCAACAGCGCTAAGTTCGAATGCTTTAATTGCAAACTGATCGTAAGCAGTAGTAAATATAATTTCAGGAACTTCATCCAGCAACTCAATCATTTCGAAGCCGGTAAGCTTTGGCATTTGAATATCGAGGAAAATCAAGTCGGGCTTTGTTTCCATTATAGTTTTTACACCAGTAAAGCCATCCTGGCATTCGCCTACAAGTTCGATATTTTCGTTTGTTTTTATATAAGCTTTCACTAAATCTCTTGCTGGTGCTTCATCTTCAATAATTACAGTACGTAGTTTATTCATATCGACTATCTTTTAGGTAATTTCAATGTTGCTCTGAACATTAATTTTTCGGCAGATACTTCAAAAAGATCCTGACGTTTATATATAATTTGTAATCGCTTTTTAATATTTTTAAGTCCAATTCCCTCTCCTTTTTTCTTTTTAGTATCTGGATCATATTCATTACGAATTTCTATAATAACATGGTCATCATCTTGGGTACATGTTAATTCAACCAGTACTTCTTCTGTGCTATCATAAACTCCATGTTTAATGGCGTTTTCAATTAATGGTTGAAGTATCATGTTTGGAATTTCAAAGTCATTGCACTCATTGGGTATCTTGGTTGAAAAGTTTAATCGATGACCGAATCTTATTTTTTCAATATCAAGATAACGTTGCAAATTACTAAATTCTTCCTTGAGACTTGCTTTTTCATCTTTATCATGACTTAAAGTATATCTTAGAAAATCGGAAAGTTTAATCACCATATCCTGTGCCTTATCGGGATTGGTGATGGTAAGAGAGCTTATTGAATTGAGACTATTGAATAGGAAATGGGGATTTATTTGTGATTTTAGTGCTGAAAGCTCAGCTTCATTAACTAGAGTTTGCAATTGAGCCTCTACTTTTACTTTTTCCTGAAGATCTTCATAAAAAAGCATTACGTAATAGAACATTATAAACAGCAAGTAGTAGAAAATCCCTGTGATTATTCTCCAGGGTAAACTTTCATTCAAAAATTCCCGGTACGATGTTGCATCAGGGAAAATATAAATTAACAAAAAGTATGATATGGTTATCCATGCAGCAATTGCAAGCACCGCAACAATAAGATGATTAAATACCAGATCGAAAATATTGGGTGTTTCTTTTAAATTAAATCTAATTACATACCATAAATTTAATCCTACCAAAGCAAACAGTGTATTAAACACAGCTGAATCGGCAATGCTTATCACACTATCAACTCCATAAAAGAAATTAATGATGAATGTATGGATCAGGAAAATCGTAATCCATATTGCTATGTATGCAAGTATGTAATTTCTATTTTTAGAAATCGGGTTTAGCATGGTAATTAATATGTAAATAACAAATACCAATTGTCAAATAACAAAAACAACGCAATTCTAAAAATTTCATATCAAATTAGTTTTGACAATTTGAAGTTATAGATTGGTTATTATTTGTCATTTGATTATTGGTATAATTTGATTATTGCGATTTTTTAATAGCTCTTTATTTCCATTCCTCCAAAGATTACAGCACCTTTTAAATACAGAACACCTGCTGGTTCACTATCATCGGGTTTAATGGTTCTTTTGTCGTTAAAGCCTCCAAAAATTGAAAACATATCTGACTTAACTACCCATGTATCAGGGATAATAAGCTTGGATCCCCCAAACATTGTGAACACATCTATTGTACATCCGTCAGGTGAAAGTTGAGCTTCTTTAAAATTAAATTCAGATCCTCCAAAGATTGCAGTAATATCGCCCCCCTTAAAGTTTTTTGATTGGATAATTTTAGCTCCGCCACCAAGTACACTTATATCATCGATGTAATCGCTAAGGTTTCCACCTTTATTTCCAGAAACACCATGATATTTATTCTGTCTTCCTCTACGAGTAATAATTAGAATTCCTACCCCAATTAATATTGCAGGTAAAAATACCTGTCCAAGAGATATGCTATAATTCACCAAACTTGGTAGCCAGAACACAACTCCAAGACCAATTAGAATGTATCCTGCTGTTGGCCGTTCTTTAGTTGCAATTATTATAATACCAATTGCTATTAAGAGAGTTTTCCATGAGAATATATAATAACGTATTGGGAAATTTGTAATGTCAAATGTGTCGAATAATAAGAGAGCACCAATAACCATCAGGATGATCCCTATAATTAATTTTCTGTCGGTTGATTTATTTTCCATTGTAGTATTATTTTCGATTTACAAAGCAAAACTATCTAGTTTGGGCACTAATGTAAATAAAAATTCGGTAAGGGGAGTCGTTTTGTCGGTGGTTGGCGATGGTTTCTGTTGATTTTGTTGGAGCATGATAGCTAAAATGAATTTAAATGGTAAATACAGTAAGCTAAATGTTGTGAGATTTTGATTTTTTCTCATAAAGGCGGCCTTCTGAGCCAAGCCAATCAAACTCTTTAAAAACATAGGCTACTGCTTCCTCATATTTGTCAAACGATGAGGTTTTTTTAATACTATTGAGCACCTTATGCGGATCACTAAATGAATATGCCAAATAGCCCCATAACTCCTTAATTGCACCAATAGCCTGTAATTTGTCATTGTTTTTTTTTCGGTATGCCAAATAAATATCGGTGATAAACTTATACACTTTTTCACTTTGCTCAACTAGATTTGCATCTACTTGTCCTTTAATTCTCATTGGTAAAAATGGGTCAACAAGAATTCCCCTGCCAATCATCCAGTTATTGATTTCAAATAAACCATCATTATACTTTTCGAAATCATCAATTGTAAATATATCTCCATTATAAACCATTGGAATAGTACTAATTGCAATAGCCTTTTTGAAAGCCCCAATATTTACATCGCCTGTATAAAGCTGTTTTCCTATTCTGGCATGAATTGTTAACTCAGATATATTAAATGAGTTATACACCCTCATTAACGCGATTATTTCATCATCTGAAAAATAACCCAATCTACACTTAATGGAAAATTTAATGCTTATATTAGGAATTACCTGATTCAATATTTCACCAACCATATCCGGATAAGGCAACATACCAGAGCCTCTTTTTTTATTTGCAACTCTTGGGTAAGGGCACCCCAAATTCCAATTTACTTCTTTAAATCCTTTTTTTTCACAGAAGTTTGCAAATCGGGTTATTTCATCTGCATCTTTTGATAGCATTTGTGGTATAACTTCAACTTTATTCTGAGTTGGAAAATTGAATTCAAATGCTCTTTTTGCGAGACTATTGGGTTTTTGAATTCCTGTAAAAAAGGGGGTAAATAGCTTATCAACTCCACCAAAATGTTTAGTATAAACCTCACGGTAAGTGTAGGTTGTTATTCCCTGAAAAGGGGCTAGATATATTAATGGTTTTGAGTTCATCTTTTTGCAGTTATCCCACATTCAAAAATAGCTGTTCGGGATTTGTATTCCCGAGATTAAGTGATAGCAGATTTTAAATGTGCATCCAATAACTTCCGGATTGTAAATCCGGAAGAGCATCCTGTTAAGTTTTTGTTCAGGAAGTCTATTATTTACTTAACTACCTTCAGTTTCAACTCATCCAACTGTTCATCAGCAATAACTGAAGGTGAGTCGATCATAATATCACGACCTGAGTTGTTTTTTGGGAAGGCGATAAAATCACGAATAGAATCCTGTCCACCAAAAAGTGCTGTTAATCGATCGAAACCAAGAGCAATACCCCCATGAGGTGGAGCACCATATTCAAATGCATTAAGCAAAAAACCAAATTGATCCTGTGCTTCTTCATCAGTAAAACCAAGATGTTTGAACATTAGTTTTTGTAGATTCCGATCATGAATTCTAATTGAACCCCCTCCAATCTCAACACCATTTATTACCAAATCATATGCATTAGCTCTAACCTCACCGGGTTTAGTATCTAACATTTCAATATCCTCGGGTTTTGGAGATGTAAAAGGATGATGCATTGCATGGTACCTTCCTGAATCTTCGTCCCATTCAAGCAATGGAAAGTCAACAACCCATAATGGTGCAAAAACTCCTGAGTTACGAAGTTCCAGTTGATTACCCATTTCTAAACGTAGTTCACTAAGTTGTTTTCTAACTTTTTCTGTTTCACCGGAAAGCAAAAGTATTAAATCACCTGATTTTGCACTCATCTTATTAGCCCATTCTTTCAAGGCTTGCTGATCAAAGAATTTGTCAACTGATGATTTAAAACTACCGTCCTCATTACCTGCTTGTTCGGCAGATAGGCATTTTACGTAAATCATACCTTTGGCACCAATCTGTGGTTTTCTAACAAAGTCGGTAAGTTTATCGAGTTGCTTGCGGGTATAATCGGCACATCCTTCTGCAACTATTCCAACAACAAGTTCGGCATCATCAAATATTTGAAATCCCTTATTTTTGGCTAATTCGTTTAGTTCAACAAACTTCATCCCAAACCTGATATCAGGTTTATCACTACCATAATATTTCATGGCATCGGCATAATCCATCCGTGGTAGTTCGGCAATGTCAACTCCCTTAACTGTTTTGAAAAGATACTTAACCATTCCTTCAAATGTGTTAAGGATATCATCCTGTTCTACAAATGCCATTTCGCGATCAATTTGAGTAAACTCAGGCTGACGGTCGGCACG
>JABMPH010000368.1 GCA_013203805.1 Bacteroidota bacterium
ATTAAGAACAGTATCCATCATGCCTGGCATAGACGCTCTGGCACCTGAACGGACAGAAACCAATAATGGGTTTTCTTTATCGCCAAATTTGGCTCCCATAATGTTTTCCAACTCAATTACTGCTTCTTCTACTTCTTTTTTAATGGCATCAACAACAGCATCTTTACCTTTTTCATTGTATAGGGTACAAACTTCAGTTGTAATGGTAAATCCTGGAGGTACCGGAACTCCGATTAAATTCATCTCGGCAAGGTTTGCACCTTTACCTCCAAGTAAGTTTTTCATTGTGGCATTACCTTCGGCCTTACCATCGCCAAAAGTATAAACATGCTTTCTTTTTGCCATTCTATAAATATTTAGTTAAAGTTACGTTCGTAAATTAAGGATGCAAAGGTAATTAAAAAACCTTCTTGAATTCCATTAAAATAGTATAAAATTGATATAAATTAACAGCAAACGTTTGCGCTGATATATGTGTTATTAATCTAATAAATAATTGGTTATGGTGATAATCTGAAGATTGTTGAAGAGTAAAAGTATTGTAATCATTTGTAATATTAATAACTGGACCATTGGTAATAAATATCTGTTATTGATACTAAAAGATATTTACTATTTGGAATCAAAATCAATAGCGAATTTATTTAAAAAAAATGCATTTAATTAATTGTCCCCCTCCTATATTTTATAAGTTTGCTTTTCTTTTTTTGAATGAAAACTCACGTAGGATGCATAAAATAGGAATTAGATACGAAGATAAGTATGTAATGGAAAGACGAGTAGCACTTGTTCCGGATCATATAGTAGAGCTTGTTAATAAAGGTATTGAATTTGAGGTTGTTAAATCTGAAAAGCGTATTTTTAAGGATGAGGAGTTTATTAAGGCTGGTGCTAACCTGGTTGATGAGATTACAGATGCTACGGTAGTCCTTGGAGTTAAGGAAATGCCCATCGATTTTTTTGAAGAAGAAAAGACCTACTTTTTCTTTAGCCATACAATTAAAGGACAACCTTATAACATGCCATTGCTTACCCAGATGATGGCAAAGAAAGTTAATTTGATTGAATATGAGAGAATTGTTAATGATAGAGATCAGCGACTTATTTTCTTTGGTCGGTTCGCCGGATTAGCTGGGATGATTAACTCCCTATGGTCGGCCGGTCAACGTTGGAAAGAGTTTGGGATTGAAACCCCATTTTTAAGTTTGAAGCAAACCCATAAGTATAATTCACTCGATGAAGCTAAAGATGCAATTGCAAGAGTTGGGAAGGAGATTAATGAAAAGGGTTTGCCAAAGGAAATTACACCACTTATAGTGGGGTTAACAGGCTATGGTAATGTATCAAGGGGAGCTCAGGAAATTATTGATATACTAAATGTAGAAGAAATTAATCCAGACTCATTAACAACCGATTTTGTAGAACAACACAGAGCTGATAATACAATTTATAAAGTAGTTTTTAAAGAGTCGGATCTAAGTGAACCTTTGGATTCGGACAAAGAATTTGTATTGCAGGAATATTATGATCATCCGGAGTTGTTTAAGAGTAAATTCGAGCAACATATTCAAAATATGACCATCCTGATGAACTGTATGTATTGGGACGACAAGTATCCAATTTTGGTTACAAAAGATTATCTGGAAAAATTGTACAAAGATGGAATACCCAAACTAATAGTAATAGGTGATGTTACATGTGATCCTGATGGTTCCATTGAATGTACTCACAAAGGAACTGAAATTGAAGATCCTGTTTTTGTATATAATCCATTAACAAGAAAACCAACAATGGGATTTAAGGGTGATGGCATTTTAGTTATGGCTGTTGATATATTACCATCCGAATTACCCCGCGAAGCTTCCCAAACATTTTCTGATGCATTGGTTGGATTTATCCCTGAAATTGTTGCCACAGATTTTAATGTGCCGTTTGAGGAACTTAAACTTCCTTCGCCCATTAAACGTGCTTTGATACTTCATAAAGGAGAATTAACACCAGAATATCAATATCTTAGTCAATATATTTAATTATTTTACAAACTATTTTTTTTAAGAAATCACAAACCTATTAATAGATGAAAAAAGTATTAATACTTGGAGCAGGATTATCAACAAATATCCTCATCGATTATTTATTGAAAAATGCAGTTGAATACGATTGGAATATAACTGTTGCTGATATCAGTGAAGAAACAGCAATATCTAAAGTTAACGGGCATGAACGTGGTACAGCAAAAATATTCGATATTAATGATGATACCGAGAGTTGGAGAACAATTGCAGATCATGATATTGTAATATCAATGTTGCCGGCTTCGATGCATCATCTTGTTGCTAAAAAATGTATCGACTTAAGGAAACCTATGCTTACAGCATCTTATGCTTCGGATGATATTAAAGCACTTGATGAACAAGCTAAAAAAGCAGGAATTCCAATTTATATGGAGCTCGGATTAGATCCGGGTATCGACCATATGTCGGCTATGAATGTTATTAATCGAATTAAATCAGAAGGAGGGGAGTTAACATCGTTTTATTCTTTTACCGGAGGCCTTGTTGCACCGGAATATGATAATAATCCATGGAATTATAAATTTACCTGGAATCCTCGTAACGTTGTAATGGCCGGAAATGGTGTATCACAGTTTATTCTTAATGGGCGTTATAAGTATATTCCATACCATAGGTTATTCGATCGTGTACTAACTCGCAAAATTTTGCAATATGGTGATTTTGAGGTTTATGCAAATCGTGATTCCTTAAAGTATAGAGCTATTTATGATTTAAAGGATATTCCATCAATGTATAGAGGAAC
The DNA here is from genome assembly GCA_013203805.1 of Bacteroidota bacterium. GTDB lineage: Bacteria > Bacteroidota > Bacteroidia > Bacteroidales > F082. The sequence continues at coordinate 2,818 of JABMPH010000368.1, forward strand.
AATACGACGTCCTGGCTTTTCAAAAGCCTGGAATGTTTTTGTACGTTTAGGAATAACTGAGGATAGCTACACAATTGAAAATTCAGAGAACATGACATATAGGCAGTTCTTAAACTCATTTTTGAGATATGAGCCAAATGTACCTGCCGAGATAAAGCTTCAGGAGTATTGTCAAAATGCATCGGATCCGGTTGTAATGGAAAAACTTAAGTGGCTTGGTCTTTTCGATGATAGAAAGGTAGGGTTGAAAAATGCAACCCCTGCTCAAATATTGCAGAAAATACTTGTCGAGAAATGGAGTATGGATCCAGATGATAAGGATATGATTGTTATGCAGCACGAATTCAAATATAAATTTAATGGTATTGAAAAGATGATTGTTTCATCAATGGCTGTTATTGGAGAAGATCAAACAAAAACAGCAATGGCCATTACTGTTGGTTTACCTTTAGCAATAGCTACTAAAAATCTATTGCTGGGCGAATTTAAACATGTTGGAATTCAATTACCAATAGAAAAAGATATGTATGAGCCAATTCTTAAGGAACTGGAAACGTTTGGTATAACTTTTGAAGAGAACGAATATCTGGTAGGATAACAGAACTTGCTTAAGAGACAATAGCTATAAGCTATTACAGAACTTGCCGGAGGTTGAATTAATATGGTTTCTTCCGGCAAGTTTTTTTGTGCAATATTGCATACAGCTTTTATTATAAAACATATGAAATATTTACTTTTAATTGTGCTCATCGGTATTGCTATTTATTATGCTATGAAATGGCAATCTTCATCTAGTAAAAACAAACCAAATGATGATTCAAATAATGATCCTTACAAGAATAATAATCAGAGAAGTAATTCAGATACAGGACCTTATGCTAATCAGAACACTGGTGCTAATTCTCAAACATCAGGTACAAATTATGCCAAATGGATAGGAGGGGGGCTTGGATGGGCTTTTGGAGGACCAATTGGTGGTATGCTAGGTTTTATGTTTGGATCGATGGTCGGTGGTAGCTCATCATTTTCAAGTGGGCAGATTGGGCAAACCCGGACTGGTGACTTTAATGTTTCATTACTAATTTTAACTGCAGCAGTAATGAAAGCTGATGGTAAAGTAACTCGGTCAGAATTAGAGTACGTTAAAAAGTTTATTTCAAATAATTTTGGAGCCGAACGAGCTCCACAATACGTTAAAATACTTGGTGATTTAGTAAAACAAGATTTTAATCTTCAGGAGGTTAGTTCTCAAATTAAGCAATACATGGATTATTCATCACGATTAATGCTCCTGCAATTTATGTTCGGTATTGCTTTATCAGATGGGAAATCACACGAAAGTGAGATAAGTGTAATACAAACAATTGCTTCTTACTTAGGGATTAGCAATAATGATTATGCATCTATTAAGGCTATGTTTATTAAAGATACAAATAGCGCATATCAAATACTTGAAGTCTCTGTTGATTCAACCAATGATGAGATCAAGAAAGCATATCGGGAACTTGCTAAAAAATATCATCCTGATAAAGTTAGCCATTTAGGTGAAGATATTAAGAAAGCCGCTGAAGTGAAAATTACAGAACTAAATGCTGCATATGATGCTGTTAAGGAAGAACGTGGAATGAACTAGTAGTTCTGATCGTTAATCATGAAATCTCCATGATGCTCCAAAATAGAATCGGGCATCCCTTGCTGGATAATTTGGGGCTAGAAAATAATTGTAATTACCAAGATAACTATTAAAGTGAGCCATCTTAAAGAATAACCTTGCCCTCTTAACCATTAGGGTTAGATAAAAGTCGGCATAAGGATAATTACCAATTTTAATTTTGTCCTGGACATAAAAAAGTCTTAACTCAGGCATATAGGCATCGGCATAATATTCTGAAAAGTACATAACCTGAAATCCGGTTTGCAGTATTGCAGCCTTCTTAAATATCGGGCTTCTGAAGTAAATATCAATTGTTCCTGTAATACTTGGAAATCGAATAATATTTGGCTGGCTTGTAGTTTGATATACAACTCTCGTATTAATACCAAATTTGTTTAAAGGTATAGTCCCTTCAGCAAAAACTTGGAGCATGGTTTCTGCCTTCTCAATTTGCATAGGACGGATTGAATCATTTATGTAAGTGTAATTCTCTATTGTGAAAAATTTAGCCCCTGCACTTAACTGTTTATAATGGTAGGAACCTGATAGGATTAAATATTTTTCCTTTTTCAGATTGTTCGACCAGCGATAATAATTACTTTGATAATTATTGTAATACCAATTAGGTGTTTTATTGGTGAAGTCTAGTCCAAAGTTTAAGTATCCAATATTTCGTTCTTTTGTGCCAAGATACTGTTCCAAGAGAACTGTTACAGAATAATCATCCTGATTATAATCACCAAAAACATAGTTAGCGTTACCACTTAGATGAAAGCTTCTCCCAAAATTAAACGCAACTCCACCAAAAGCTGTTAATTGTGAATAGCTGGTTTTAACTGAATCATAAGGCATTTGTTGCGTAATATAATTATGCGAAGCTCCTAAAAACATATAAAATATTTTGTCTTTAGGATTTTCGTGATAACCAATATTCGACCATCTAAATGTATTCTCAATTTGAACCTGAGTTAATGAGTCGAAGGTAGAAACACTATCAAGTGGAGGAAGGTTATTGAAATAGAAAGAAGAATCGGTGCTATTATCAGAATAGAACATCCGATTTCGCCTATACCTAAAGGAATAACTAATATTACCGGGTTCAATTTTTCTTTTTACGCTATCATTTTTATTTTCAGGTCCTAATATATTGAAATATTGCTCAATGAAGAAACCTGATTGTTTAATTTTATTTTGGGCATCTGCCAGATTAATGGGTATTATTCGTCGGTCGGGTTCAATGTTATCTGTAAAGATGCTATCATATTCAATACCCCCATTTTCCTGAACATCAATAGTGTTGTTTAAGTAGTTGGCAATTACGCCATAGCGTTTATTTTTGGTGTAATACTGTGATGTAAAATAGAAACGTTGATCATTAACTGCACTTCTTAAATAAGGGCTTCTGTTAGGCGGGGAGTTGTTTAATGTAAAATCAAGTCCAAAAGTGAATCCGTCAAATATTTTTCGAGTGAAAACGATATTTAAATTCTGCTCTTTTTTTGATCCCATAACATAGTTAAGTTCGGTATAAGGAACAAATAGTTTATAATATTCAACTTTATCGTTATGATAAATATAATTTGTAAAAACCGATGATCCTAAATAGTAGCCTGTTGAAAGGGTAGGAGTATACACAAGATTATTGGCTGCTAATCCTATATTACTAAGTGTTGAGTATAATCCATTGTTAACATTAAGTGGATCGAACCTTTGAAAATCGTATGTATTTGTATCAATATGTGAAAAATTATTAAGCTTTAGATTCTCAATGGTTCCTTCAAAATAGTACACAATTAATGAATCGATGGGTGATAAAATAGAATCTATAAGAATATTTGAACTTTCGTTACCATAATAAGATGAATCGATACTAGAAATAGTATCAATAATGTTAAATGATGTATCAGCTATATTATTATGAGAACGAGCAACAGATGTGTCAGAAACAGAAAAAATTGTATCATTAGAAGGAATGGTGTCAATAATTTGTGCATTAATAACACACTGAGTTAATAGTAACAGGACAATTACTATTACGAATCTATATGTATATTTTTCCTGAAAAAACATAGTTACAAAGATATTATACTATTCTTAATGATTGTACAATAGCAAAACAAATAACTAATCAGTTTTATTTGCAGTTTAATCCTCTAACAAAAAAGTAACTCACAAATACAGTTAATGAAACAAATATAAAAACGGCAGCAAATCCGGTATAGTATATCATCACACCGGCAATTAATGGAAAAACTATTGAGAATATTTTCCCTGCACCTGAGATTCCGGCGTAGATGGCACGGTTTTGACTTGTTGAAATTTCCAAAAGAATACCATTATTAGATATTTTAAATAGCGTTACAAATATACCA